>URTC01000133.1 GCA_900550765.1 uncultured Clostridia bacterium
GGCAGATTACCATGATCGTTACATTGTGCTCATTCAGCCTTGCAAGTGATGAAGGGTATTTTGCTGCAAAGGACCAGGAGGTCGCGAAAGCACTGCCGCGTTCCCAGAATTTTTGCGCGTCAGCACAAAGAATATCGCAGCCGGGAATATCCTGCCCGCCGACGACGCGCATGTAATCGGCGTAATAGCCTACGTGATACTTTAACCCTTCTTCTAAAAGAAAATGTCCTGAAGACAGTGTATGATGGGCACTGCACCAGGCAGCGACGATATCAATGTAATTTTCTCTTGCCATATAAGAGAGTGTTTTATAATACCGAATCCTTGTACGGCGGGCTTCTATGGACCTGCCGGTAAATAAAAATAAAAGCTTTTCTTCCAAGCGCTCGCCCCAATCACGGAAATAATGCTCCATCAGATCTTTGCCGTAGGGGGCGGGTACGCAGGTAAAGTCTGTTTTACCGCGGGCAAAGGTGAGTACAGCATGGGTAAGGGTGGGCTCGTCGGTAAAAAGCGCGTCAAACAACCCCATATCCATCTGCTTGGCCACAGGCTCCAGTCCGTTGGCAATGGAGCTTTCTACCGCGGCTTTGTCTAAGTGGTTTAAATGCCCTTTTGCCTGGCCTAAGGGCTGCTGTGCCTCTTCTAAGTGAAAAGCGATATAAAAGGCGATCAGCCATCCGTTGGCTTTTGGTGTAAACGATAGGGTGTCCTGCAGAGGTACGATTTCCGTAAGCTTAAAGGAATTACCGGTATAAATGCCGGCAAACAGCCATCCGCCGATGGAATCAGATTTTTTACATTCTATCGGTTCCCCGGCCTTGCAGGGGAGGGAGATAAAATCGATGCTTTGGGCGAAATATTCAGGATGATCTTTTACGGCATAACCATTTGCCAGACCGCTGGGATAGTAGTAGTCGTCATACATCCATACCCCCAGCCCTTTTTCCTTGGCGTATTGTACGGCATTGCGCAGCTTAGCCGTGTTTTTTTCTTCAAACACCCAGGCTGGATCCAACCAGGTCGTATTTGTTACCACGCCGCCCGCTCCTGAGGCGATTGCCCGGTCTATCTGCACGGCATAATCGTTGGCAGGGTCACAAAGATCATGGTAAATAGGAAAAATACGGTATTTTTTTTGCGGATCAGTTAAAAAGGCCTTCATGGCGCCTTTACTGTTGATTTTATCAAAAAATTTGTTAAGCAGGGCGTTCATCAGTATTCCTCCGCTGAAAATAATAAGGAAAAAACACTTAAAAATAATTATACTACCTATCGGCAATAAAAATTATATCACTGATCTTCCTATTAGTAAATGTAGAATAATACAAATTTAATGGACAAAAACACCGTGCCCTGATATAATAAAAAAGGTGGTAAAATATGAGAAATATCGTTTATATCGGCATGCAGAGCGAATGGATAAAAGAATGTGCGGAGCACAGTCATTCTTTTTGGGAAATTACCTATTATACCGAGGGATATGGCGTGAATTATGCCTGGGGAAGGGAATATCCTTTTCATCCCGGTTCGATCATCTGTCATCCTCCCGGCATGATGCACAGGGATCATTCCGAAACCGGATATCGGAATATTTATTTTATGGTGGAGAATTTTGATTTTAATTATTCTTTTCCTATTCATTTTGACGATACTCCGCATAAAGATTTTTTGTATATGCTCCGGCTGCTGTACCATGAGTTTTATTTCAGCGGTGACAGCGGACTTCTGAATGCAATTTTAGGCGTGCTGAACGTATATCTTGCTAAACAAATCGGTGCAGATGGCCGGGATGAGTACGTAGAAAGGATCCGGCAGGATATTACGGAGAATTTTTCAAATGGAAAATATGAGATTCTTGAAAAAGTAAAACAGCTGCCGTTTTCGGTAAATCAGTTCCGGAAGAAATTTGAAGCGGAGGTGGGGATGCCGCCGAAGACATATCTGCAGATGATTCGTATCGCGCATGCAAAGAATTTATTGGTGAACAGTTCAAAAAGCGTGACGGAGGTTGGACAGCTCTGCGGATACGGTGATGCGTATTATTTTTCAAGAATATTCAAAAAATATTGCGGAATGAGTCCGCAGCAATGGCGTATGGAACGGAAAAATGAGGAAAAAAACAACCGTAATGAAATAAAAGAGTTTAATAAGGAGAAAAAATGATGTTGGAATTTAAATATGACACACAGCTGCTGATTGAGGGAAAAAATCTCGATGAAGCAGCGATCAATGCGTATTTTACAGCGCATTTTCATGGAGATTGTCTGTTGGCGGTAGGTGATGAGGAATTGATAAAAATTCATTTTCATACCAATGAACCGTGGAAGGTATTGGAATACTGCGCTGCACTTGGAGAAATTTATGATATTGTGATTGAGGATATGGAACGGCAGTCTCGCGGCTTGCATGGATAGAGGGAGCGGCTTCCGATTGCACAGCAGAACAGCTGGAAGATATCGGAGAAAGCAAAATCAACCAAGGAAAAGACCGTTTTTACCATTGAAAAGGAATTTTTGATGCATTATAATATACAAAAATATACAAAATTGATATGCAGGAAAAGGCTCTGCCTTAAAAAGGAGAAAAAATGAAAAAAGAGTATGTGCTTCTGCGCGAGCAATGTATGGATCTTTTAACTGAAATGCCGCGGGAGGAATTTCCGCACGGCGATTTGTACGGAACCTGTTCCATTATATGGATGCTGCGGGGAAGCAAAATTGAAGAGGCAAATCGGGTTCTTCAGCGTGCTGCTATGTATATGGATCTTCCTCATCCTGAAGGCCGCAGTGTTACCGGTGAAAATGACTTCGCTGCAATCCGGCTGGTTGCCGCTCTTTTTTTAGTAAAGGATAAAATGGCGCCGGAAACATTGGTGTTGGTTCGCCGTTTTTTGCTTGAGCGCGATTTTACCAGCTGCTATTTCAGCGAAAACCATGTATTCATGATTCATGTGGCCCGCTATTTGGCCGCGCAGACGCTGAATGAAGATTTTAAGCAATATCATCTGACTGCCCGCCAGGCGATGGAGATCGATAAAAAGTATATTATGGATTTTATTCTGTTCCGTGCTAAACGGGGCATAGGGGAGTTCACTTCCAGTTATTTGAATGAAGATTTATTTATGTTGGGGATGCTTACAAACTACTGCGCCGATCCGGAATTAAAAAACATGGCACAGATGGGAATTGATTTGTTGGCGCTGGAGGCTTTTAATAATCTAAACGCGCAGGGCATGCTCTGCGGCGGCAGCGGAAGAACGTATCCCGATGCACTTTTGAACCCCGAGGCCTCCGTCCCTTCTCAGCTTTGGGATCTTCTGGTAAACCGGAATCCGCATCCGAACGCTAATTTTGTTCTGGCTCCGTTTGTTCCGGACGATTTCATTCTGGAAGCCGTAAAGAACCGCACTTTTCCCTGTGAAGTCTTTGAACGCAAGCATCTGCATTCTATGAGCGCCTGGCAGGGAAATTCTCATGATGATGCCTGGTTAGAGACGCTGGAGCGGGCCGGTGCAATCAGTAAATATACATATCTCTCCGCCGAATACGGCCTCGGTGCGATTCAGCACCAGGATCCTTATCCGGAAAGCAACCCGGATGATGCCGTCTATGCCCACCATCAGCAGGTGGAATGGAGCTTGGTGCTTCCGGCAAAGGAGAAAGACCGCAGTACGAAGATCTTTTCTCATCATCCCGGTGATTTCGGTGAGCATAATTATTGGTCGGGCGATTTAAAATGCTGCTGCAATCAAAGCTTTGCCACCAAGGATACCGTAATGACGATTTATAACATCACCCATCCCGGCGAGTTGGAATTCACCCATATGTTTTTAGAGCCGGCCAAATATGATGAGGTTCGCTATGAGGAAAACTGGATTTTTCTGCGCCATGAAAACCGCTATATCGCGGTGTTTATTGCCGGCGGCTATGAGGTTACCTCCGAAGGCGATTTTGCCGGAAAAGAGCTCGTCAGCCAAGGCCTGCAAAATGCTTATATCTGCCGTATCGGCCTGGAAAGCGAGTATGGAAGCCTGGATGCGTTTGTTCAGAAAATACATTCTCTGCCGCTTTCCTTTGACCGGAAAGCGATGCGGCTGGAATTTGATCATTTGTATCTGACCCCTACGGAAAACGGCGTGGACGGTGTAAAAACCGAATATCCCTATCCTGACGTATATCTTGCTCCCTGGTGCCGCGCAAAATGGAACGAGGGTGTGCTGGAGGTGTTTACCGGCAAGAACACGGTACAAATGGATTTTAACAGGAACAAGGTGATTGAATTATGAAAAAGCTTTCCTTACTGCTTGCCGGCGTCGGCGGCTACGGCGGGCTGATCGCCCGCGAGGTACTGGAGCATTGTGCCGAGCATAACGCCGAGGTTGTGGGCATTGTGGAGCCGTTTTTGGAAAACAGTCCGGTAAAAGAGCAGATCCGGGCGCTTTCCCTGCCGGTATATGCTGCACTGGAGGACTTTTATAAAGAGCATCAGGCTGATTTGGCCATTCTCTCCACGCCGATTCATCTCCACGCGCAGCAGAGTATTTTTGTATTGGAGCATGGCAGCGACTGTCTTTGTGAAAAGCCCACGGCGCCCACATTGCAGGAAGCCGCCGCTATGCAGCAGGCAGCAGAGAGAACCGGAAAGCGTCTGACCATCGGCTATCAGCTCTCTCACCGTCCCGCGGTACTGGATTTACAAAAGGATATCCTCGCCGGCCGTCTGGGAAAGCCCGTTATTCTGTATGCCATGACCTGCTGGCCCAGAAACAGCGCCTATTTTGCGCGTCCCTGGGCGGCAAAAATAAAAGTCGATGGCCATTATGTTCTGGACAGCATCGCCATGAACGCGTGCGCGCACTATCTGCACAATATGTTTTTCCTGCTGGGAAAATCTATTGATCAAAGCGCCCGTCCCGCGCTTTTAGAAGCATCGGTTGCCCGTGCCAATGCAATTGAAACCTATGATACTGCCTGTTTCCGCGTTTTTACACAGGAGGGTTCGGTTCTGAACTTCACTGCCACCCACGCGTCGCGGGCAAATATCAATCCTCAAATGCGCTTTCTTTTTGAAAACGCCCGTGTGGAAATGGCCGAAACCGACGATGAAAACGGCATTACCGCGTATTTTAAGGACGGGGAGATCAAGCATTACGGTCCTACCACCCGTGATCGTTTTCAAAAAATCTGGTATTGCTGTGAGGTGGCTCGGGGCCGAAAACAGCCCCTGTGCACAGTAGAAACCGCCTGGAGCCATCTGCAGTGCGTCAATGCCGTCAGCGAGTTTGCCCCGGTACACCGACTTACAGCGGAAAAAGAAAACGACGTCATGGTTGTCAGCGGCATTGATACGCTCTTCCAAAAGGCGTTTCGGGAAAATAAAATGCCCTGGGAGCTTTCAGACCTGATTGCGCCGCCGGTAAAGATACCGCTTGAAAACTATCATAGCTTTGGGGGAATAAAATGAAGGTTTGTATTATCGGCAGCTTCGGCCATTGGGCCTTTGCGTTGCCGCAGCTGAAGCATCATACCGTTATCGGTATTGCGCC
>URTC01000134.1 GCA_900550765.1 uncultured Clostridia bacterium
TTCCGTTCTGCTCACGCACACGCTGAAACAAGCGGCTGCTCATACCTCCGCCAAAAATATTGCTGATCATATTTTGGGCAAAATACGCATCAGAAGTCTGTGCTGCCCCAGGCAATGCCAAGCAAAGGTTTACCTGTTCAATATCCTTCTCCAGCACAAGAAGCTCTCCTGCAGGCTGCTGCAGCGCGCCGCACCGGGCAGGAAAAACCGTGGACGGCGCCATCTGCCGTCCCAGCTTTTCTTCAAGCATATCAAGAATTTCCTGTTCCGCAAAGCTTCCGGCAACAGATACCACGATATTCCGGGGTACGTAGGTTTGTCCCATATACGCACGCATGTCCTCCGCCCGGATGCCGCGCACTGCCTCTGCCGGACCGAGAATCGTTTTTCCCAGCGGATGCTCTCCATAAAAAGCTTTAGAGAGTTTTTCATGCGCGAGCTCGTCAGGCGTATCCTCCACCATGGCAATCTCCTCACAAACTACGCCTTTTTCCCGTTCAATATCCCCATCGTCTAATTTACAGTTTAAAATCATATCACATAGCAGATCTACAGCGATCCCATAATGTGCATTTAAAATATTTACATAATAGCAGGTGCATTCCTTTGCTGTAAAGGCATTCAATTGGCCGCCCAAAGCATCAATACAGCCGGCGATCTCCCGTGCGGACCGTTTTTTTGTACCCTTAAACAGCATATGTTCAATAAAATGTGAAATTCCGTTATTACTCTCACTTTCTGCAAAACAACCTGCGCCAACCCAAATACCAATAGAAAAAGAACGGAGATACGGCAGCGGCTCCATTGCTACCCGTACGCCATTTGAAAGCTCTCGAATTTTCATATACATTTCCCCCACACTATATATTTATTATTATATAGTATGAGCAAGATTCAGGCAAATATTATTTTAATTGCTCGCCCACCGTCATAAAGGTATAGCCCTGGCTTTTAGCCAATAAAATGATCTCCGGCAAAGCCTCAAGCGTAGCCTGCGTTGGATGCATCAGCACAAAAACGCCAGGTTTTAAATTGCGTTCCACTCTGGCATAGATCTTACTCACATCTTGATCCCGCCAGTCAATAGTATCCGCCGTCCACATAATCGTCTGGCAGCCGCAGGAAGAAGCATCCGCTACCACCTGTGCATTTACATCACCCGAAGGCGGCGCAAACAGTACGGTTTCCTCTCCGGTGATACTTTTAATTAAAGAATTTGTACGCAGAATCTCACTGCGGCTCTGTTCCTGGGTAAGTTTCGTATGCATTTTATGATTATAGCCGTGATTTCCAATTTCATGGCCGGCTTCAGCTATTTTTTTTACGACCTCCGCATTCTTTGCCGCCCAACAGCCGCCTACAAAAAAGGTAGCGGTGATATCCTCCTGCTCAAAAAGCTCAAGGTACTTCAGCACATATTCTTCCCCTTGGTAAATATTAATCATCAAAGAGATATTTTTTTCCTCCGTCTCTGCCTTATAAATAGCCGATGGACCGGTACCGAAGGTATTGACTCCTTTATTTTGATCCACAGCGTAACTGCCCAAAATAAACAGCATTACAACAATGATTAAGTTTACCGAAAAAGCTTCCGTGAGGATTTTGCGCATATCAAAACCACCTTGTATCAAAGTAATAAATTATACTAAAAAAGGCGCGTTTTTATGCAATAAAAAAAGGATGATTTATCACAATCATCCTTGTGCTTTTATTCCGGAAGCTGCCATTGTACCGGTGCTCGGCCATTGGCAGTTAAAAATTCATTTGTTTTTGAAAAATGCCGGCATCCGAAAAAGCCGTTATACGCTGAAAGCGGACTGGGATGGGCACAGGAAAGAATCTTATGCCGCGGCTCAGTAATAAGCCCTTGCTTCGCCCGCGCATTGGCGCCCCAAAGCAAAAACACGGTAGGCTTTGCCTGTTCATTTACAATTTGAATCACCCGATCCGTAAATATCTCCCAGCCCATGCCCCGATGACTGTTTGCACATCCTTCACGCACCGTAAGCACAGTGTTGAGCAGCAGCACGCCATCCTGCGCCCATGCGGTAAGCTCCCCATGCGCAGGCGGCCGAATTCCCAAATCATCCTCTATTTCCTTATAAATATTTTTCAGTGAGGGCGGTGGCTCCACTCCCCGCTTTACCGAAAAACATAATCCGTGCGCCTGGCCGTAGCCTTGATAAGGATCCTGCCCTAAAATAACAGCTTTGACCGCGCTTAACGGCGTATACTTCAGGGCATTAAAAATATCGTACATACCGGGATAGATCCGGCGCGAAGAATATTCCTGTTTTAAAAACTCCCGCAGCTTTAGATAGTATTCCTTTTGAAATTCATCCTTTAAAAGCTCGTCCCATTCATTACCTATATGAACCATTGGATTCCACCTCTTTTTTATTTTACCGCAAACAATAAAAAATTTCAACAATTTTTGAGAGATTTTGTAAAAATAATACGAATTGATAAGATCCCCCAGTAGTCTTCGGTAAAGACTTGCTGCAGGCTTCACAAATGATAGATATTTTACTCCGCAAAGTGTGCCGCAGGAAAAAGCGTTTATTTTTTACCAAAAACGGAGCAACGTAAGCGTTTACTTCGACGTGTAAAAATAGAATAAAATGATTCTCCAGTACCGCAAGGCGCAAACCTGCAAAAAGTTGAGGCATCATGCCTGCATTTACAAGGGTATAGCCGCAGTCAGCGTAACTTTTTGCGGAGAGAGATGCGACCACGCAAATGAGCCGATGCCTTTTCAAAAAAAGTCGTCGCGAACGATACATAGTCCGCAACGACGTGCAAGGATGAGACAAAGCGAATCCCCCACTGTTTTTTTGAAGGGACTTGAATTCTCACAATGCCTTTGTTGTCTTAACCATTTGGTACAATTATTGTTGTCAGTGATTTTTTCTGCGCTCTTGTCGGAAGCTTCAGTTTTCCGTTATTTACAAGCTCCTTCATACAATGAAGAATAAACCAACCGTCGCAAAAGAAGGTGTGTTGCAATCCGTATTTCTGCATTTTATGAAGATGCTTCGGCGTTTCATCAAGCACTGCTTTCACAAAAGGTTCTTTCAGTGTCTCAAATTTATGCCAATATTTTTCTTTAATGCGGTCACCGACCGCAATGAGCTCATTTTTAATGTCAGTATTTTCAAGCCACACAACTTGAGAAACGGATTTAAACCATCCCGTATTGCCATCGATGTCCATTTTTGTTCTCATGATTCCCGCTTCCTCAAGGAATGCATAACTTTCATCGCTTACCGAATCATCCAACTTTGATAAAATAGATAGAATACGATTTGCTTTTGAAATATAGCTGTCATCAACTCGTCTATCTGACCATTCAGAGTCGATCTGCCATAAAGTATAATTCTCGTTTCTATTCCAGCAGGGTCCGCTCCACTGTTTCATACTACAAAAATACATAGGCCTTTTAACGCCGGGGCTGATAACAGAAGCATAACATATATTCTGTCCTCCATCCGGACGAACCGTTGCCACCTCCTCAAAGGAAATGCTTTTATCCATCAGACTTTCCCCGCTGAGCGCGGCAATATACGGCACGAGTGACCAAAGAATAAAATTGTCATCTGCTCTTGGGGATTCGGTCAGTGAAATCGGTTGATCTGTCTGTCCGCAAATAATGCGTTCATCCTTTAAAATTCCGCTGGTAGTCAACTCTTTCATTAATTCATTTGCAAAGAGCTTTGCTGTTTCTCGATACATTGCATCATGCAACGAAATCAATTCATTTGTTGGATCATCAAGCAAAATATTGCAACGATATCTGCCTTTACTCTCAATGAGAAATCCATATTCGGAAAGATACTCTGCCTCGCTTTCCACATATACAGGGGAAACGCCAAGGCAGTCGGCAATTTCGTTGATCGTTTTATCCTCTTTCCAAACAGCATAGATGATATTTTGCGATAAAGTACTTCGGAAGAAGTTACTGTTTGCACCCTTTGTTCCCGGAGAACCATTTGTTCCGCACAGTTCAAATTTAATTGGATTGAATTTGAGTTCACCTGTCTGTCTCATAATATCCATACCTCTCTTCAAATCTTTTTTTGCTTCAAACAAATGCCATTTGACTGTGCCGAGAGGAATATCGAGTTCTTTTGCGATTACTTCCTGTTTTTTATTTTCAAAATAGTAGGCAATCACAATACGGCGTTGCAGTTTCGACAAATAGGCTATCTCAAGGTGCAAATGGTCTATCGATTCATATTCAACGCCACCTGCGGGCGTGTCATCTTGGGACGGCAATAACTCTGCAAGTTCATCAATTGGAACACCGATCGTCGTTTTTGTCCTGTCACGATAGTAATTAGCCAGAACGTTGTGTGCTATCGACCAAATAAAATTAGGCGAATCCAGACTGTCCTTGACAAGCATCACACGGAACGCACGTAAGACAATCTCCTGTGTCAGATCCTCGGCATCCTGCAAATGAGTGCATCGTTTCAGTACAAAACCGTATATGGGTTTCAAGTATTCAGTTATGATTCTCTCGGCTTGTTCACGTTTCATCTGTTTTATCTCCTTGAAAGCTTTCACCTATATAGACACAGGAATAGAAGAAAGGTTGGAAATTTTAATTTTTTCTTTTTTACTATAATGCTATAAATCGTCAGATTAAACCAAATGAACCATATCACACAAATTGAAAAAAGCCGACTGCTTTCAAGCAGTCGACCTCTTTCGATAAAATGGCAGGGGAGACGCGATTCGAACACGCAACCAATGGTTTTGGAGACCACTACTCTACCGTTGAGCCACTCCCCTATTGCGTGTGCATTATACAACAAACACGTCAGTTCGTCAAGTATTATTTTTATCGTACGTCCATTCTTTGCTGCTCTTCTTCTAAGGCGTTTATTAATTCCTGCAAACGTTCTTCGTTGTATTCTTCATAAGCAAAATCAGTATACGTAAGCCCCCGCGGTAGCTTATAATAGATCTTCATCCAATCCTTGATCAGATCACGCTCATAAGGCTGCGTACTGCCGGCATAGGTATCATCCTTAAGCTTCATTAAAGGAATCGGCACTGTTGACTGCATCTGCCGCGCATATTTTTCCCCCTCCAGCAGCAGCCGCTGGTGATTATATTCCTGAATACGGTCATTCTCTCGGAAGCCTGCAAAAATCGTTCCCGCACCAATCCCTCCTACAATCAATACCGGAAGCATTACCGCACAAACCGCAATGACGCTCCGCTTCAGAGGCCATTCTTCCATACGGCTCAAAAGCTCTAAAAAAGCACGCACGGAAATCAAAATCCAAACAAAAGCAAAGGGAAGCATACACCTTTCCGGGAAGATCGGGGATATTAAACAAGCCCCCTGAGAAGCAATCCCGCCTAAGAACAATGCCCACAGAAAAAAATCACGTTTGTTTTTTTGCCCTAACAGCCAAACAGAAACAGTAACCGAAACCACAATCAAATATCCCCAGAAAAATCCCGTTGTCCACAAAGATTTCTCTTTCAATAGAGAGATTCCGACCGATGCACCGGCTAATACAGCCGTAAAAA
>URTC01000135.1 GCA_900550765.1 uncultured Clostridia bacterium
TTGTTTTTGGCATTCACCTGTGCCTGTACTTTGATCGGCAGGCCGAACAGGTTGATAAAGCCCGCAGAATCTGCCTGATTATACACATGATCCTCACCGAAGGTAGCAATTTCCTCTGAATACAGAGAATAATCGCTCCACGCGCCGGCCTTGATCATATTTCCCTTATACAGCTTGATGCGTACCTTTCCGGTCACATTTTCCTGCGTTTTATCTACAAAAGCGGAAAGCGCCTCCCGAAGCGGAGTAAACCACTGACCATTATACACCAACTCCGCAAACGTGATAGAAAGTTCCTGCTTTTTATGCATCGTCATCTTATCCAGGCACAGTGTTTCCAAATAATTATGGGCAAAATATAAAATAGCGCCGCCGGGCGTTTCATACACGCCGCGGCACTTCATGCCTACCAGCCGATTTTCTACAATATCCAAAAGGCCGATGCCGTTTTCACCGCCCAACTTATTCAGCGCTAAAATAATGTTCTTCGCGCTCATCGCTTTACCGTCCAGGGCAACCGGTACGCCCTGCACAAAATCCAGCGTTACATAGGTGGGCTTATCCGGCGCCTGCAGGGGCGAAACACCCATCTCCAAAAAGCCTTCTTTTTCATACAGCGGCTCGTTGCCGGCATCCTCCAAATCCAATCCCTCATGGGAAAGGTGCCACATATTCTTATCCTTGGAATAATTTGTTTCCCTATTAATTTTCAGCGGAACATTATGTGCTTCGGCATATTCAATTTCTTCCTCACGGCTTTTGATATCCCATTCCCGCCAAGGCGCGATGATCGGCATATCGGGTGCAAAGGCTTTGATCGTAAGTTCAAAACGCACCTGATCATTGCCTTTTCCGGTACAGCCATGGCAAATAGCATCCGCCCCCTCCGCCTTAGCAATTTCCACGATCCGCTTAGCAATTACAGGCCGTGCAAAGCTGGTGCCCAACATATATTCCTCATACAGTGCACCTGCCTTTACCGTAGGAATGATATAGTCATTAACAAATTCCTCCGTAAGGTCTTCCACATAGAGCTTTGACGCACCTGTTTTAAGTGCTTTTTCCTCCAGGCCCTCCAGCTCGTCTGCCTGCCCTACATTCCCGGAAACTGCGATCACTTCACAATTATTGTAATTTTCCTTCAGCCACGGAATGATAATCGACGTATCCAGGCCGCCGGAATAAGCTAAAACAACCTTTTTTATTTTACTCTTATCCATTTTCCTTTTCCCCTTCTTTTAAAGTATAGTTCTATTATACAGGGATAAAAATATCTGTCAATCCTTTTTTGCATATTTATAAATATTTTTTCGTTTTATGCGGAGATATTTCTTATTTTTATGCAGTTATCGTGAGTATATTGCATATTTTCAGGTATGCCGTTCTGCAGATCTCTATCTGCGAAGGTCCCCCTTATACAGCGGAATACTGATTACATCCATAAATCGAATGGGAAACTCCTCTTTCTTCAGCGTACAAGTTTCCGCGCCGCGATGCTCCTCCACGATACGGCTCCAGTTTTTTCCCTTAGCATAGGTAACAGAGGAGGAAATCACGCTGACACAGCTATCCCGGTTGATAATGGCCGGAAAGCGATCGGCATAGCAGATACAGAGCGTCCCGCCCAGGACTTCGGTAAGGCCTCCGTTTATTGTTTCAAACGCGGTTCCCTCCTCTTCGGCCTTAAAGCCGAACACCCAAAGGGTAGAATGATCGTTGATAACCTCATGCTTGCTGCGCTCGGGATTCATCTGCCGCGCCCAGACCTTTTGCCCCTTAAAATGATAGCAGGGAATTTCACGGCTGTAGCAAAACTGCCGCTCCCGCTCTTTTTCCACCGCTTCTCCCGCACCGCCGGTTCCGGGAATTCCCCCTAAGGTACAGCCTACGTTCTCCATAAACACCCTGCCGCCCTCTACGGAATTAAAATACATGGATACCGCCTGCGTATGCAGATCCGAAAGTACCAGTGTACGCCGGGACGCATGGTCTATCAGCGTATTCATGCCCGAAAGCTGTTCAAAGGCAAACAAATCCTCCATAACAAGAGGCGTATCGGTTTCCCCTGTAATCTGAAAGATACCGGTATGCTCCCGCTTTTTCATCTCCGGCGTATTGGCAAGATCGCAGTACATAAAATTGATGCGTTCCACTGTTGCCGGTACCGTCAGCGGCGCGCTTAAAAGATAGGCGCCGGGTTGAAAATAGATCGTTTTTGCACCGGAGGAAAGCGCCGCCTGTATCGCCGCGGTATCATCCTGCACGCCGTCGCCTGCAGCGCCGAAAGCATTCACGCTTACACATTTTTCCGCATTCTCCGACGGAATATCCGGCGTATCCTCCACCGGCAGATCCAAGGTGGTGATTTTCCCGTGATCCAATCCATGAAATTTTCCGTGAGAGGAAAATTCCGAAATATCTCCGTCCTGTATGCCGCTGCAGTAAGAGGAGAGCGAATGGCTGTAGCCGGATATCTGAATATTTTTTGCATACAATACGCCGAACTCATGGCGAATGGCAAAATCGTCCTGCGTCGTGCCGGAAAAACGGCTGTCCACACACACGGTATGACCGGTAAAGCCGACGCAGCGCAGCGCCGGACAGCTGTTTTCGCTGACAAAGTCACGAATGGAAACAATGGTATCGCCTACAAAAAATCCCGCGCGCTTCTGTCCCCTTGCCCGAATATGCTCAAAAAAAGCAAAATGCGTCTGCGGCGTTACCTTATAACCGTAATCAAAGCCGATAACCTCGATGTTTTCGGCAATACAGGCCGAGGCTTTATCGTGGCAGATCTCAAACCCGACGCAGCCGCGAAGACTGTCGTCGCCGGAGAGAATCCTGAGATTTCTGGCTGCGCCGGTATTGTTGGCAAAATAGACTATTCCCGTGGCACCGGGATTGCCCCTTCCGATATCAATGGTAAGGTTCTCAATCATATTTGTCATGGCAATGTTCGAAGCCTCGCCGCGCATAAAGCTGATAACCGGACGGTCGTTTCCGTATTCAAACCCCTTGCAGTGATCCTGCAGGCGAATCGTAACGCCCTCCATGCTCTGCCCCATCAGCCGCAGCCGGCAGTTCATCTCCAAATACGGAACATTGTTGAAAATATTCCGGAAATGCTCAAAGGAATAGGAAATCGTATCACTTACCAGATAGGTTCCGTTCGGAAAATAAATAATTTTGGACATCGGTAGTTTTTCCGGCCATACGATGCATCTTTTGCCGTTGACCCTGCGAATTTCAAAGCCGATCCAGGCCTCCTTGCCGGGCATGGCGTCCAATTTTTTCACCGTAGCGCAAAAGGCATCATAATACTCCTTAAAAATATCGTCAATTGCGGCCCGCAGCGCTTTCGTACAATCGGTTTTACCGGTGTTATCACAGTTATAAGGAGGCTTGGTCACATCCACAATTCCCTTTACATCGGCCGGATACACATAATTTTTCATTCTTCTCCCTCTTCTGTTTCAAAAATAATCGTACCGTCAGTATTGATATAGCCTGAATACAATGTCTTGCCGTCAAGCGAGAGGAACAAGTCTCCCAGTTTAGTAGAAGCTACCGGTTCAATATACTCTCCCTCTTCATAGGCTGTCCAAAACCATTCCACATGAAAATACTCAATTCCGTCCTTTTCAATACGCCCTTTAAACACATACAGAATATTGTCGGAATATTCCGTGCGCTCCTTTACCGTATTCAAAGCCTGTTCATCCGTAAGAATCACCATACGGGGTGTCGGACTCGGCGTGGGCACAGGTTCTTCCGATTTCCGGCAGCCGGCAAAAAGCAGTACGGGCAAAAGCAGCAGAATCCATAGCTTTTTCAATAAAAAACGACCATCCTTCTATATCAAAATACAGCATCATTATACCTCAAATTCCCAAATATTTCAATGCTTAATTGCCTTTTGAAACAGTTTATATTTGCTTTTTAATGGGCAAAATGGTATAATAAACTTATACGAATAACAAGAGGTGATATCCTTGCAGATTCCCGAAACACGTTTTACCCCCATTACCCAGCAGTGCGATGTTCTCGTCTGCGGCGGCGGCTTCGGCGGTATTTCCGCGGCTCTGGCCGCGGCACGGGAAGGAAAAAAAGTTCTTCTTTTAGAAAAGCAGTATATTTTAGGCGGTCTTGGCACCGCAGGTCTGGTAACAATTTATTTACCCCTGTGCGACGGCTTCGGCCGCCAGGTTTCCTTTGGTATTGCAGAAGAGCTGCTGCGCCTGTCCATTTCTATGGGCGCTGAAGCGCGATATCCGGCCAATTGGCTGGATACAGCGGACCCATTGCAGCGCACCCAAAAACATTCCCGGTTTGAAACACAGTTTAATCCGCATTTGTTTGCTATTTTGGCTGAGCAGCTGCTGCTCCAAGCAGGCGTTCAGATTTTGTACGGAACCTATGCCGTAGCCGCACAGCGCCAAGGCAACCGCATAGAAACGGTAATCATTGAAAATAAATCCGGCCGGCAAGCCGTTCGGGCCGCCACGGTCATTGACGCTACGGGCGATGCCGATATCGCCTTCTTTGCCGGCGCGCCTACCGAAACCTTCAAGCAAGGCAACGTACTGGCCGCATGGTATTATTTTTTGGGAGAGAACGGCTATGACCTGCGCATGATGGGCTTCTGCGATATTCCCGAAGAACAAAAATCCCCCCAAAATACAGTAGAAACCTTGGTCGATCAGCGCTTTACCGGACTTAACGGGGAAGAAATCTCCCAATTCATGCAGCTTTCGCATCAATCGATTTTAAACGATATCAAAAAACAGCGGCAAAAGGATCCTTCTCTCATACCGGTAACCATCGCATCCATTCCCCAGCTGCGTATGACGCGCCGGCTGCGCGGTGAATATACGCTGGACGATAAAGAAATGCACACTTCTTTTTCCGATTCGGTCGGCATGGTATCCGACTGGCGCAAACGCGGGCCGGTATATGAGGTCCCCTTCCGTACGCTGTATCATGCTTCGTGCAAAAATCTGATCATGGCAGGCCGGTGTACCTCGGTAACCGAATCCATGTGGGATATCATGCGCGTAATTCCCTGCTGCGCGGTAACCGGGCAGGCAGCAGGCATCGCCGCCGCCATGACGGATGACTTTCCTGCACTGGATATAAATGAATTACAGCAGCGGCTCAAAAAAAGCGGCGTAGTTCTGCATGAAAGCGAGCTGGCCGGCTCCGGCTGTTAAGGAGGAAGCAAGATGAAAAAACTATGGCTTTGCTGCGGCGTTCTGTTGTGCGTAATGCTGTGCTCCTGCGGCACGCCGCAGGAGGAAGATCTCCCGGTTCAAAACGATCAATTTGAATTTGTTTCTCAGGAAGACTATATGTTTTCCGCCGAAATCACACAAATAGAAACCGTGCCGGAAGAAGAAAGCGAACCTGTACGAGAGGCGTTGAGCCACGCCCTTGGCTCCGTGGATTCAGAAACCGGTTTCCCTCATATTTTTTTAATAAAGGGAAAATTCTCCCTTTCCGACGGTAAATATTACTGGTGCTCCTGGGGAT
>URTC01000136.1 GCA_900550765.1 uncultured Clostridia bacterium
TATGGATATGGCGGTTGGCGATAATACAGCCCTCGGTTAAGGTCACCACGCCTTTCGGACCGATGATTGTGATCGGCGCACTGCCGGAAATTTTTCCGCTTTCCCTTACCGGGGGTTTTACCTTTAAAGTAAAGGAATCGGTACGGGAAATTTCCACCTGCGATGCTTTCCGCATGGGGCCTAAAACACGTACATTTTCAATCGGCCGTAGGGATGGACCTACAATGGTCAGTGTTTCCTTACAAGCATACTGGCCGGGCTGGGAGAGATCCTTCATCGGTGTAAGCTCATAGCCGGCACCGAAAAGGATATCTACGTGTTCCCGGGTCAGATGAATATGACGGTTGGAAACGCCTACGGGGATGTCGCCGGCGGAATTGGGAACGGTTCCATTCTGTTCATTTAAAGCTTTGATAACAGCCTCGGTAATTGCTGCAATATTTACGTCCATTTTTGCAAGCTCCTTTAAATGATTCTAAAACTATCGGCCATTACGCAGCGGCGTTTGCGGGTAAAGCTTCTTGCACTGGTAAGGCCCTCCCCTGTAGGACCGGCGATTGTAAAGGTAGTATGACCCTCGCCGCCAAAGCCAATTCCGGCATAGCTGGGGGCATTCTTTACAAAGATTGTTGTTTCTACAGCGGAAGCAAATTTGGTAAGGTTATCAATGTTTTTGGAATGCATGTGCGCTGTGTGCCGATTTCCATGTTCAGCCTTTACGGCTAAATCTACTGCTTCGTCGATAGTATCTACTGTTACGATCGGTAAAATCGGCATCATCAGTTCCTCTTGTACAAAGGGATGTTCAAAGGGCGCCTCACAAATCAGACAGCGCACGTCTGAAGGCAGCGTTTTGCCGTTTTCCAGCATGGCGTAAATCACGGAGGCGTCACGGCCTACGCATTTGCGGTTTACGGTCTTCTTTATTTTACCGGTCTTTTTATCGGTAACTTCAACCAAAACGATTCCTGCGAGCGTATCGGCTTCTTCCTTTGTAAGCATATAAGCGCCGTTTTTCAGCATTTCGGTAATCAGCTGATCCTTGATGCTTCTGAAAGCAAATACCTCTTTTTCGGCAATGCAGGGAAGGTTATTGTCAAAGGTGCAGCCGTCGATGATGTCTTTGCCGGCCTTGATGATATCAGCCGTATCATCTACGATGACCGGCGGATTCCCCGCACCTGCGCCGATGGCTTTTTTACCCGAGGAAAGAACGGCTTTTACTACGCCGGGTCCGCCGGTACATACCAGCAGGCGGATGGCAGGATGGGCATACATCGTTGCAGCGGAATCTAACGTGGGCTTATCCATGGAAGCAACCAAAACCTTGGGTCCGCCGGCAGAATAACAGGCTCTGTTTACAAGATCTACCGCGTAATTGGAGGTACAGATCGCGCCCGGATGCGGGTTGAAAACCACGCCGTTTCCGGCGGCGATCATGCCGATACTGTTGCAGATAACGGTTTCTGAGGGATTGGTGCTGGGAGTGATTGCGCCCACAACACCAAAAGGCGCCATCTCTACCAGAGTAAGGCCGTTATCACCGGTTTTTGCCTCCGATAGAATATCTTCGGTTCCCGGTGTTTTGTCCGCTACCAGAATGTGCTTCAGGCGCTTATGCTCTACGCGGCCCATACCGGTCTCCTTTACGCCGAGCTCGGCAAGTGTCTGCGCTTCTTTACGGGTCAGTTCGCGAATCGCCGTTATAATCTTCTCACGCTGTTCAACGCTCATGGAGCGTACGGCCTTGTAGCCCTCCTGCGCGGCGGCGATTGCTTCATTCATATCTGAATAGATTCCGATCAGCTTTCTGCCGTTATATTCCGTACTGGTGTAAGAAAGCGTTCCCTTGCTTTCCGCAGCGGGGCTTCCATTGTTGATGTTGGAAAGGACCTGTCTTACAATTTCTTCAATTTGCGATTGTTTTAATTCCGCCATGTTGTAGCCTCCGAAAAACTTTATTTTTCTGTATTTTCGTATACAATTTCCACACCGTTTTGCTTTAGCCTGTCAAGCCAAAGCTCATTGGGCTTATGTTCGGTTATAATCGTATCCACTTCGTGAAAGCCGCAGACCTTTACAAAGGAGGATTTATCAAATTTTGAACTGTCCGCCGCTAAAAGTTTGCGGTTTGCCGATTTAAAAAAAGCTTTTTTGATCTCGGCATCGCGCTCATTGGAATCTGTGATGCCGTTTACGGCGTCAAGACCCTTGCAGGAGCAAACGGCTAAATCCACATGAAAACCGGCTACCATTTTTTCAGCCTGATAGCCTACCAGGGAGAGACCGCCCTCCTTCAGCATACCGCCGGTGGAAAGAATATTCCAATCCGCCTTGTTGCACAGCTCCAGCAAAATTTCAATGCTGTTGGTTATCAAGGTAATATTCTTTTTATGAAGAATATTTTTGATAACGCACAGCGCCGTTGTACTGGAATCCAGCATGATGTAATCGCCGTCATGGATCATATTGGCGATCAGTGAAGCGATATACTGCTTGCTTTCCACATTGGTTTGCTTGCGCACATGGAACGGCAGATCAATATTAAAATTGTCATTTTTGATGGCGCCGCCATAGGTCTTGCGGGCCAAACCGTCGTTATCCAGCTTTTCCAGATCCCGGCGGATGGTTTCCTCGGTCACCTCAAATTCTTTGCTCAGGTTGGATACCAGAACCTTTCCTTCGGCGGCGAGTTTTGCCAGTATGGCGTTTCTGCGTTCTATCGCAAGCATATATTCACCTTAATCAATTATAAAATACTGTCCCAAAGCTTTTTGTCGGGGTTGGGAATTACGGAGCTGTCCAGCAGCATACCGCGATCGCCGGCCTCGTTTACCGCACGGTCAATGGCAGCGGTAACGGCGGAAACAGAGCCCGTCAGAAGCAGGTAGGATTTTCCGCACATGCCGCGTGCCAGGCGAAGCTCAATCAGGTCGACCATAGCGGTTTTTGCCGCGGCATCAGCGGCAACGATGGCGGTTGCGGCGCTAAAGCTTTCCATAACGCCCAGTGCAGCCACGTTCTCCGGCTGTGCGGTTCCGTAGATTGCTGAAAATATCGAGTCATGCGGGTTGCCCAGGACAAAACTGTCGATTACCTTTTCGGGCTTAAACGCTTTTGCGGCGTCTACCGAAGCTTTTACCGCACTGAGCTCTCCGCTGATAATGACAATATATTTACAGGGGCAGCCAGTCGCGCTTTCGATTACCTCAACCTCGGCCGTTTTTACCATCAGGTCCGCGCTGGCGATACCGGCAGAAACCGTTGAAAATTCAGCCATTCCAATAGCCTTGCTCATTGATTTGTTCTTCCTTTCAGAGTGTTACTTTTATAAATTTATCGGTTACCTCTGCAACCTTGCCGGCAAAAGGCGTATGAATGTTTACGCCGAGCTTGCCTTCGGGCGCCTGTGCAACCATCTGACCTGCGGTAACGGCATCGCCCTTCTGTACGGCGGCTTCCGCCGGTGCGCCGATATGCTGGGAAAGCATCAGCTTAATGCTTTTAGGCGTAATGGGGATCTCGGTAATCGGTGCGCTTTTATTGTATTGCGTAAGACCAAGCCGTGCAGTGAGCCGCGCATGAGAAACCAGCTTTTGGCTGCGGAGCTCATCTACCGGTTTCATTTTTGCCTCCGGCATGGAAACGCCGCCCTTCCGCATACCGCCCTTGAATACGCTGATCAGTGTTTGTGCATTCAGATTCTGGAAACAGGAGTACATCTCGCAAAGTCCGCATCCGGAGCAGAAGAACGTATTTAAGTAGGGCTCAATATTGCCCGTGGCACCGGCGGAAAGTGCATTCATAAATTTTGCAGGATCAATCGGATATCCCAGCATATGGCGGGAACATAGCGAGGTACACATGCCGCAGTGGCAGCAGGCAGACATCGCCCGATTGACAGAAACCTGCGTGTTGGCTTTCTTTTTTTGTACTACATAATGGGATTTCGGGAGCACGATATAAGCGTTGGAGGTTTTGGTTACCACATCAAATTCCGTGCAGAGACGCCCGGTCATCGGTCCGCCGGAGACGATCTCGTATTCTTCGATCGTCGGTCCGCCGGCCAGCGCCAACGCCTCGTTTACCGTAATACCCAAAGGCAGCTTTACCGTAACGGGATTTTTTACCGCGCCGGTTATCGTGCAGTATTTATGGGTTACCGGGCGGTTTTCTTTGATTGCATAATAGATATTGAGCATGGTTTCCACATTGTAGACGATGCAGCCAACCTCAATAGGCAGCTTGCCCGCGGGAACCACACGGCCAGTCACTTCGTAGATGGTAATGATTTCATCTCCCGAGGGATAGACCGGCGGAAGCAGACCGATGCGCGCGTTCTTATCCTGGTAAGAGGGCAGGACTTGTTCAATCGCAGCAATGGCCTGGGTATAATTCGGTTTTAATGCGACAATGATGTCGCTTGCGCCTACGGCCAGGGCAACCTCGTGCATAGCCTCTAAAATTTCAGAGGCATACTCGGCCATTACCTGACGGTGCAGCTTTAACAGCGGCTCGCACTCGGCACAGTTAAGGATTATCGTATCAGCCTTTTCATTCAGTTTTGCATAGGAAGGAAAGCCCGCACCGCCTGCACCGACAATGCCGCAATCCTTCATAATTGTTGAAAGATCTGTAAGTTTCATATTTATATTACCATTTTCTTGATTTATAAACCTATGGAGTTATCAACGATACCGACAATTGCCGCATCTACCGGCGCGGTATCCATAGCGCACCCGATGCGGGCGGCGCTTCCCGTAGCAACCAGAACGGTTTCTCCGATGCCGGCGCCTACGTTATCAATGGCAACGATCCGGCCGGATTTTTCCATATTGGAAAACGGCTCGACGATCATAAATTTACTGCCTAAAAGCTTTTCATTTTTTCTTGTGGCAACTACACTGCCAACAACTTTACCTACAATCATTTTTTACAATCCTTTGGTTTTCAGAATTTCCCGGCGGCGCGTCTTCGGCACCGCCGGAAAACTGAAACATTTTTACTTAATGGACGGAAGGATCTTTTCCACATCGCCGTGAGGACGGGGAATTACGTGGATTGCAACGACCTCGCCAAGCTTGGCCGCAGCGCTTCCGCCGGCCTCGGTGGCTGATTTTACAGCGCCTACGTCACCGCGAACCATAACGGATACCAGTCCGCTTCCGATCTTTTCGGTGCCGATGAGAACAACATTTGCGGCTTTTACCATAGCATCCGCTGCTTCAATTGCGGCAACAAGGCCTCTGGTTTCAACCATACCCAATGCTTCAAGTGCCATACTTTTTTCCTCCTAATTTTATTATATTTACCGCACCCTATGCGGGAATTTTATTTGATAGACGGAAGGATCTTTTCCACATCGTTGTGGGGACGGGGAATTACATGAACCGCAACGACTTCGCCCAGTCTGGCTGCAGCGCTTCCGCCGGCCTCGGTGGCTGACTTTACAGCGCCTACGTCACCGCGAACCATAACGGATACCAGTCCGCTTCCGATCTTTTCGGTGCCGATGAGAACAAC
>URTC01000137.1 GCA_900550765.1 uncultured Clostridia bacterium
CTGACACTCTCGCCTGATAGTTTCCAAGGCCGGAAAAAGCGCGCTGTTTGCGTTCATTCCCGTGCCGATTATTGCTATACGTAATTTTTTCATATGGTTTCACCTCGAAATTCCGGCAGCAGAATGCGTTTCTCCGCCGGCGTTTGAATTTTTAAATTGCTCTTTTGCCGTGCAAAGGGCCCGTTTCAAAGCCTGATAATACCCGTCGTCTACATCTTTATCCGGTGCGTGTGTTAACGTCGGACAGATCCAGCCGCCCTCGTCGTGCTCATTCCAGGCATAGATCAGCAGCGTATTGGGTTTGTTTTCTTCCTGCTCCTTGTGCATACGCAGGATGGTTTCGGCATGCCGGTAAATCTCCTCCGGGGAAGCCGGCAGAGAATAATGCTTTCCGGTCATCCACGAAACCGGATTTTCGATCCGCGGACGGAAGTCATGACCCAGACACAGCAGGGGCACATGATCAAGCCTTGTTTGCAAAGAATACCGCATCCGGCACATATCTTCGTTTCGCCGAGTAAAAGAAGCGTAAGGCTCGCCCGGCCGGTCGGATACAAAGCCATAGGAACCGATGGCATCAAAGCCCATATCTTCTATTTTATAAACGGGATACGGCTGCGGCTGAGCGTTCATGCCGATGTAATACGGCTCGGGATTTCCGGCGCTTTGAGCTGCCCTTGTGATATGGGCACGGTACGCGCCGTCGGCATGTACGGCGTCAAATACATAGAGAACGGGACGGCCGTCAAATTTCAGATAATATTCTTCCTTCATCTGCCGTGCCAGCCCGGCAAGCGTTTCGTCATCCAATCCGGAAACGCGTACAATGGCCGTCATTTTTATCCTATCCCGGTATTTTGATTGTGCATGCCGCTTTCGGGCGTAGCTCATGGGATCGTTATCCCGGTACCAGCAATAAGCAAAATAATCGATTCCCGCCGCTATTGCTAATTCGGCTTCGGTATCAAACCGTTCCTGTGTCTCCGGCGGAAACGAAAGGCTGCCGTCCGCCTCTTCTTTAGAAAAAAACGGAGCTCGCCAATGAAATTTTTGGGGGGAAAGCGCCCGTGCAACCTGGCGGGAAACATTGCTTTTGATATCCTCCGTGCTGAAATAGGCGTCCCATCGGATGGCGCCGACAGAAAACGGCTGCCGCGAAATCTCCGCTTTTGGTTTCTGCGCCGGGGGAATTTCCTCCGCAACAATTTCTTTTACCCAAATATCACAAAGAGACGTACCGGTATCCTGTATAAAATAAGCCGTCACCTCCTGCAGGCCGGGAACGAAGGAAAAATCACCGGAGAGCCATACCCAGCTTTGGTCGGTTACCAATATTTTTTCGCCGGTATCGTAGGCAATGAATTCCTGACTGCAATAGATATAGCGCAGCTTATGGTATACGGCCAAAGTAACCGGCTGCGCGCCGGAGGCAAGCTTCAGGCAATAGCGCGTTCTGCCGCCGGAGGCGGGCGTCAGCCGAAGCGCCGGCGAAGAATAAGGCTGTATTCTGTTCTTTACCAAAAGCAACCCGCCGCGCGGCTCCAAAACCGCGCTTCCCTCGCCAAAAAGACGGCTGTCTGAAAACGGTATCATTTGGCTCCCTCTTTACGTTTTTTTACAAGAAGCGGTATCCCGGCCGCCGCACCGATCAAAACGATGCCGCCGCACAGAACCGGCAGAACAGGAAACTTCGTTTCCCCTCCGTCCACAGGCGGCTGCTCCGTTACAGCCCCCGCTCCGCCGCCTCCTGCGGGCGGTACGGTTTCGCCCGCACTTTCACGATACTCGGCAATTGCTCTTTTCAGCGCGTCAAGATGTCCTGTGTTGATCTTAGGCGTACCGTCCTCGTGAAAGAGCTGATTTCCGTTTTCATCCACCTCTATGGTAGGGCAGATCCATCCGCCCTCATCATGCTCGTTCCAGGCATATACGGTAAGGGTATTGGCTTTGGTTGCGGCTTGTATCTCCTCTTGCTGCAGGTAAGAGAGCGCTTCCTTCATGAAGGTGTAGAGTTCCTCGTCCGTAGCGTATTGGCCGTAGGAGTTTTCGCTGACGGTCATCCAGGAAACCGGATTTTCAAACCGGGGAACCGTATGCCAGCCAAAGGAAACGTTTGGAATAAACTGATCGCTTACAGCACGGTTTTCCTCCCACATGGTTTTAGCCTTTGAAATAATATCTGCAAAGGGCGCACCGTTCCCTACGGATACACCGTAGCGCGCCGCCGCATCGCCGTAAACGTCCTTTACTTTTTCCGGGGAGTGTGACATAATAGCCACAAACGGCATTTTTATGCCTTTTTTTTCACATTCGGCACGGTAATAGCCGATATCGTCCTTCACCTTGGCCCATTGCGCATCGTTATCGATATACAGATATAAAAGCGGCCGGCCGTTCAGCACCGTCATATAATAGTCCTCTTCAAAAAGGCTTACGATCTCCCGGCGGAACTTATCCTGCCCGGGGGAGATGATGCAGCACATTTTGATGTCTGTATTATAAGCGCTGGCCTTATAGAATTCCCGTGCGGTTTTCATATCGCCGTCGTACATCAAAAACGCAAAGTAATCAATGCCCGCATCGATGGCATATTGCATTTCCTGATCGAAAATTTCCTGTGTATACTCGGGAATCTCAATATTTCCCTCTTCCGTAACTCTGGCAAAAAACGGGGCGCGGAAGTGATACTTGGCGGGAGAAAGCGTTTTTTCTACCTGGGAAAGAATACTGCTTTCGGTTCCTACCGTATCGTTATTATGGCCGTACCAGGCGTCCCAGCGGATCACGCCCACGGTGGTGTTTTCCTCCCGTACCGCACTGGAAACGTCAATATGCGTTAGCGCATATTCTTCCTTTATCCCGTTCACTTCACTTACCTTTACAAGTGAAAAATCATCCATATAGTAGGCGGGCGCCTCTTCTTCTCCGGTACCTACTACCTGTACATAGACGTAAACGTGGTCTAAGCCGATCTCCTGGTCATAGGTAAGCTCCTTTTCAATCGTAAACTCCTGCCAGCCGGTGGTAAGGTCTTTTTTAGCGCTGGTAAGATAGCTGTCATTTTTTTCGCCGATTTGCTTGTAATTGAGCACAAGCTGGCAGTTTGCCGGATAGCTTTCCTCCTCGGGCAGCCGCACCCAAACGCTGGCGCGGTAGGTGCCGGGCCCGCATTCCTTGATCTGATCCTTTACATTTTGCTGCCAGCAGGCCCATGCTCCCGCCCGGTTGGATACCGAAGCGCCGTATTCCCCGCTGTGGGCATACTCGGGATCCACGTCTACGTCGCTATTGGGACCGTATTTGGCAAAGGGGAAGATCTCTCCTTCTTCAAAATCCCCGTTTATCAGCAGCTCGTCAGTCACGGCATGCGCGCATATCAAAGAAAAACACGATAAAAACAGAACGGATGCAAGCAAAAGTGCGTAAAACTTTTTCATAGTTTCTCCTTTCCGATGGCCGGTCTTTTGCCGGCGTTTCCTATAAAGTTTATGGCGATAAAAGCTTATCGCCATATTTTTTTACTGCTCTTTTTTCTTTCGGGCAATGCCAATCAAGACCGGAACCGCAGTCAAGAATGCCGCCGAGGCGATCCAAAGCATCTTTGTGGAATCTCCCGTTATATAAGCCTTATCCGTGGTGGGCACTGCGCTCCAGGCTGTTTTTTGGTTTGTGGCCGTATAGGAGAGGAAGAAGTCCGCCTCTTCAGCACTGCAGGCCACTGCAAATTTACTGCCCGAGAAAAGCGTCGGCTTAAAATCAAAACGTACAAACAGCTCTGAAAGCGGATAATTTGCCGTTTCCGTATGCGTAACCGTTACGGTGTTATCGCTGTTTACGGGCATGGATACCGTAAGCGTCGCCGATTTTCCCGGAGCAATGGTTACTGGATCGCTTGAGCTTTGACTGCCGCCGTACCAGCCGATGTTTTCACCCGCGGCGTTTTTGTGAAGCACCTGCAGATACATTTGAATGTTCAGCTCCGTCTTGCCGATGTTATACACGGTATAGGATTTTTCAACCTTGCCTCCGGCAACGTCGCTGCTGCCGACAATACCGCTTTTGGATACTAAAAAGGCGTTGTTCAGATCCTGGGAAACCTCGTAAATAACACCGGTGACGGAATCGGCCTCCTCCGTCGGCGCGGGCGATTCCTGCTGGGAGACAGGCGTAAGGCTTACCTTGATATTATCCAAATACATCGGCCCTGTGGGCGCCTTTACCTGAACAAAATAAATATTATAGTAAAACTCGTTGTTATTGTTTTGCAGTTCTTCTAACGTACAGGCATATTCAGCGGTAAGCGTTACCCATTTTCCGTTGGCGGTTAAAACCTCGCTGGCAGCCAAATTGCCCGAGGTATCGGCGCTGTCCTTTCTGAAATACATCTTTGCGCCGAAATCATCGCTCTTTTTGATATCGGCTGATATTTTAATGATAAAATTTTCTTCTCCGGAATATTTTAATGCCTCGGCATACAGCTCGCGGCCGATTGCCCAGCGGGGCGAGGCGTTATACGCTTTCGGCTGCAGCATAAGCACATGGCCATGGCCGGAGGAAGGATCCGGATCCTCTGCAATCTGCGGGATCACTGTATAATTATCGGCAGTAAATACCGCTTTGCTCCAATTGTTATCCGAAGTATACGGCCGGAAGATGCCCCATTCGGTTTTATTTCCGGAGCCGTCATAAGCCTCGGCCGGAAGCATACCCAGCGGAATTTCTTCAAAATTCGAAATTTTTGCAGGTATGAGGTTTTCTCTCCGTGCTTCCGCGGGCGCATTCGTTGCTGTAGGCGTGGGGGCGGCTGTAGCCGGAGCCGTCGTGGTAGCGGTAGGCGATACCGTAGCTGTTGCCGTAGGCGTCGGTGCCGTTGATGCGGTTGCTGTGGCCGTCGCTGTAGGCGTCACTTCTTCTAAAAAGACCGGCGTTACCGTAGCGGTGATATGATCCAGGTACATGGGTCCTGTAGGCGCTTGTACCTGAACAAGATAAATATTATAGTAAAACTCGTTGTTATTGTTTTGCAGTTCTTCTAAGGTACAGGTATATTCGGCGGTAAGCGTTACCCATTTTCCGTTGGCGGTCACTACCTCGCTGGCGGCCAGATTGCCCGAGGTATCGGCGCTGTCTTTTCTGAAATACAGCTTAGCGCCGAAATTATCGCTCTTTTTGATATCTACGGAGAGCTTTATTTTATACCGCACGGCCCCGGGTGTCGTCTGTGCCTGGGCATACAGCTCATTTCGGATCGCCCAGCGGGGCGAGGCGTTATACGCTTTCGGCTGCAGCATAAGCACATGGCCATGGCCGGAGGAAGGATCCGGGTCTTCTGCGATCTGCGGAATCACCGTATAATTATCGGCAGTAAATACCGCTTTGCTCCAATTGTTATCCGAAGTATACGGCCGGAAGATGCCCCATTCGGCTTTATCGTATGTTCCGCTGTTTACGGGTGTCTCACCGACAGCAACCGCTTCAAAGGTTGCGA
>URTC01000138.1 GCA_900550765.1 uncultured Clostridia bacterium
TAGCCGCCAGTCGATTCAAAATCTCACCGGAGCTGGCACGGGTAGCCGAAGGTTTGTCATCAAAGCGCCAAAAATCCTCATTCAGAATAAGATCCTGCGGAAATTCGCGCTTAAACCAAACAGTATATTCCTTATAAAGCTCAGGATATTTTTCCGCGTAGCGCTGCATCATAGCATTCCAAGCCTGCTCTGCCGCTTTGCCATGAGCGGCCGTTTCCCGAACAAAATCCAGCACATCCTGCGGTACCTCAAAGGGCGCGTACTCCCAGCCCAAATTCTTTTTGGTTTCGCTCAGGTTTTCCTCTCCCAAAGGCTCCCCATGTGCCGAGGCCTTTCCCTGCTTAGCCGGGCATCCGTAGCCAATATCCGTGCGGCAGATAATCAGGGAAGGCTTGTCCGAAACAGCTTTTGCTTCAGCAATGGCGGCGGCCACCGCATCGGTATCGTTGCCGTCGGCCACCTGCACGACATGCCAGCCCATCGCTTTATGCCGGGCGCCGACATCCTCACTGAAGGCAGTGGAAATATCGCCTTCAATCGTAATATTATTTTTATCATAAATACAAATAAGCTTACCCAGTTTCAGCGTGCCGGCCAGGGAAGCGGCCTCGTACTGAATCCCCTCCTGTAAACACCCATCGCCCACCAGAACATAGGTATAATGGTCCACAACCGGGAAGCCCTCGCGGATAAATTATGCAGCCAGGTGCGCTTCAGCCATCGCCATACCCACAGCATTGGCAAAGCCCTGCCCCAGCGGGCCGGTAGAAGTCTCCACGCCTTCGGTATGGCCGTATTCCGGGTGCCCCGGCGTTTTGCTGCCCCATTGACGGAAGTTTTTGATATCCTCTATTGTAAGCGGATAGCCAAACATATATAAAAGCGAATACAGCAGCATAGAGCCATGCCCCGCCGAAAGAACAAACCGATCCCGGTCAGCAAAAGCAGGATTTTGAGGATTGTGCTTTAAATGCTTAGTCCACAGCGCATAGGCAAGGGGAGCCGATCCCATCGGCAAGCCGGGGTGGCCGCTGTTGGCCTTTTGTACTCCTTCCGCCGAAAGAATCCGTATCGCGTCAACTGTCTTTTTTTCTATAGCCTTCATATGTTTCCTCCATCAAACAGCACAAAAAACGCACTGCAATTTTTATATTTTCATTATAATATAAGAATGCTTTTTCCGCAAGCAAATCCATCCATACACAGTCGTTTGATTTTAAATGTAAAAAATTCCAATCATTAATATTTAAAAAGATTGAAATCCGCCAAAGCCAACGGATTTCAATCTTTTGCACCGTACAAATCCTACTTCATTTATTTCTCTTTTTTGCCGCAAAATACTCTTTGCTCCGCCTGCAGATACCCATAGCCGTAAAGGCTGTCCGGCTCCAGATAACTGGTTTCCGTCCATTCATTCCAACTGTTGATCGTAATCAGCGGGGGCTGCTCGGGGTGGGCGTCCGCATAGGCCTTTGCCATTTGAAGGCCCTTTTCAAAGGCTTCGGGCGTATTATTCTTTACAATTGCCTCCCGGAATTCTTCAAACCTGGGATTATTATCCCAACCAATCGAAATATGCGGGAAATACGGGATAGAAAACGACGTTTCAATCCGCTTCCATTCCACCGCTACATCATTCAAAATATCCGAATACTCACGGTTAACGTCCACAAAATGGCAGAACTGATAATGGCTCAGACTGTTAAAGCCCATATACCGGCAGGTATCCTCAATCGAAGACTTTACAGACTGATCCACACCGGAGAGATTCAAATTATTTGCGCCGTACATCGTCAGCTGCAGATGCAGGCCGCTAAAGCCGGCTTCTACTGTCTTTTGGCGGAACCAATCCAACGCGAGCTTTGTTTCCTCTACGCCGCCTAACCCGCGCACAAGGTTCGGCAAGTCATAGAGCATAAACACCGGCTGATTGTCGATCGTATAATAGTTAGGTTGGGAAAAATATTTTTCAATCAAACGGCAGCAAATACGTTCAAATTCTGTGCGGTCCACCGCGCCGTCCCATATCAGATTATTCCGGTCATGAGAAAGACGAATATCCCAGGTATTTCCTACGTTATGATTGGCCCACATCAAATAAAACTTCATCTTCTGGCAGTTTTTTGCCTTTAAAAAGCCGTCATTCAAACAATTCTCCAAAAACGGCCGCCTATCATACCAGTACCAGTCATAAATAAAGACATTAACTCCATGATCCAGTGCCGCCTCAATCTCCATTTCCATCACATAGGGGTCAGCCTCATTCACATACCCCCACAACGGCTTTCTGGGCCAGTTATGCTCGGGGAACTTTTGCTTTGAATTTTTAACTGACTGCCATTCCCCGATACCCTCCGGCCAAAACATCCGGGTTCTCGGCTCATCACCGGTATACGCAGGCCAAATATAGGCCGCAACATCATATTTTTTCAACTTGCTTTCTCCCTTTCTAATGTAATGCAACTTTTCCACTGAAATCCTGTTCTTCATACAACAGGATTTTTCTTCCCTATATTTATAACAAAAGTATCGGCAAATGTCCAGAAGTATTTTTTACTAAAAAATTCCGCGTTCTTAAAGCTTTCCGTAAAACAGGGCGATTGCCTCCCAAAATGGAGAATCATAAAATTTTCACTTTTCTTTTTAAGCAGCGAGTGTTATAATAATAACGTTATTTTTTATAAAGAGGGGGTTGCTGTGAAAAAGCTTTTAAAATCCGCGGCAGCCGCGGGAGCGCTGCTCTTTGCCTGTCTGCCGCTCTGCGGGTGCAGCGAAGAAGCCGCCCCGGTAGTTTTGGAAAAAAGCCGCGTTCCCGTAGGCTATACGGCTACTTACCATATCACTGTAAAGGATGGTATTGCCGAAGGCGAAAATCTTACCTATGATAACCGCTACTCCATCTATGTAGAAGGTGAAGAAGGTGCGCGTGAACTTGTAATTTCTTCAATAGCAGAGGCACCCTATATAAACGATAAAAAAGAGGAAGGCGTTCAGACAATTACTGCAAATAGCCGGTTAGTCTATGACGATACCTCTCTGGCAGGCTTTGGTGTGCCCATTACCGTAGAGGAAGAATTTACGAATACCGTTGCGCAGACGCAGTATACGCATCTATTAGCCGAACATGATCACAGCCTGAAAATGGCATTGCTGAAAACAAAAAAATATAAATCTTCCACCGATACCGAACCGACTGAAAGTTTATATTCTGTTTCTCTGCAAACACAATATTTTGATAAAGATTCTCTTCCGTTTTTGCTGGCAGCATTTCCTTCCGAACAGGACGCCGTGGTTTGGCTTTCTGCCGGCAACCGGGACCGTCTGCAGGCGGTAAGATATGAGCCTTTGGGTAAAGAACATATTACCGTACCGGCCGGTGCTTTTGACTGCATCAAAATACGGCTCCGTCCCAATACTGATTTTTCTGTTTACAGTGCCACGCTTTATATTGATTCTGCTACGGGTCTCGTTATTAAGGTAATACAGCAGAATTCCGTCATGAAGCTGATGGAAACTGATTTTCAAACAGCTCCTTCAGCATAATGGAAACAGGGTGTTTTACGTTAATCCCTTTGGAGGAACAAAAAAATCTTAGAAAATCTTCCTATAAATCCAAAAGAAAACTTGACAAGTACAAAAAAATGAGTACACTTTTAATAAAGGCAACGGCGTCTGAGAGATTTTTCTCTTTGACGCTCTTTCTTTTTCCAAAGGCATAGTAAAGTTGGATGCGTTATATATAAATATTTTATAAAACAGTACAATATATATCATATCATTATACTATAGAAAAACAGGTTTGACACAATATTTTCGCAGTGCTATAATATGCAAATCAATAATAAAATTCAGAAATCGTGCTGTCGTACTCCTTTCTTTTTTTGAGCGATAGCATCCTTTATATCTCTGTGGAAAATGATCTAAAAAATAGATTTCTGCCATGAAACACGCCGCCCGATGTATAAAAATGCACAAAAGGCAAATAATATTTTGCTAAAATACGTTTATTTGATACACCAAAGATATAGAGTAAAATCTCGGTTCATGAAAGAATAAAATTCAATCCTATGAAACGCAATAATAAGCAGCAAAAACATTGCTTCCTTGATTATTGACAGAAAGGTGCAGCCCTATGCTTGCAGTACTATGCGGAATTCTGTGCGGTACAGTACAGTTTCTGCTGTTAAAAAAATTCACCGGCTTTTTGCTTAGCGGAAAAACAAAACCCGCGCTTTTGCTTTTAGCTGCAAAGCTTGCCGTTTATGCGGCAGTGCTTACTATTGTACTTGTATTCTTTGCCAAGCAGGCAATTTTCTTTATTACCGGTCTGGCCGGAGTCCTGATCCTCGGCACAGTACTCCAATATATTCGATCCAGGAGATGATTTTTTGAACACAGCGGACGTTATTAAATTAGCGGGTTCTACGATAGCCGCGGCACTTTCACTGGTAGGATTCATCATCATAAAAGCAAAACTGCGCCACGGGGAAGTTACAAAAAAAACCAAAAGGCTCAAAACCGTATTCTTCTGTATTCTGCTTTTTTCCCTTTGGTTTTTAATCGGCACCCTTTTGGCGGCCTTCAGCGGCGTATCAGGAGATATCAGTGATATCGGTGTAGAAATGTTTTCTCCGCCAGTAAATTTCAGCCTCTTTGGAATTCGTCTTTCGCAAACGACGGTAATTGCATCCTGCGTGGTTCTCATCACTTTGATTTTGGCGCTGATCTTTCGTTTTGCCATTGTTCCGCATTTTCGGGAAAACAACCCCCGCGGACTGCAAAGCGTAATGGAACTTGCTGTAGATTCGATGGATAATTTTGTTGCCAACACGATGCACCACCAGGACACCGGCGCACTGAGCTCTTATATGTTTTCGGTTGCCTTTTTCCTCATCGGCTGTGCCGCCAGCGAGCTCTTTGGCCTGCGGGCCCCGACATCAGATCTTCTGGTTACAATTGCGCTGGGCCTTGTTACTTTTATCCTAATCAATTATTACGGCATTAAAAAGAAGCGTCTGCGCGGCAGGTTGAGACAAATGTGTTCTCCTACGCCGCTGATGCTGCCGCTGAAGATTATATCAGATATCGCAGTACCGATTTCCCTTGCCTGCCGATTATTCGGCAATATGCTCGGCGGCATGGTAGTCATGGAGCTTTTAAACAGCGCGCTGGGTTGTTACCATTTAGGTGTTTCATCAGTGGCGGGACTTTATTTCAACTTGTTCCACCCGCTGATTCAAGCATATATCTTTATAACACTTTCGCTTACCTTTATCAATGAGGCAGTGGAATAGAATTTAGGAGGAACAAAAAATGACCGCATTAGCAGCAGCAATCGCATTACTTCCCTGCGCCGCAGCCGGCGCAATGATGGGATTCGCCACATCCAAAGCCGTAGAAGCCGTAGCCCGCCAGCCCGAAGCCAGCGGAAAGATCAATTCCGTACTGATCATGGGACTTGCTT
>URTC01000139.1 GCA_900550765.1 uncultured Clostridia bacterium
GGCCATAATCAAATGTAATAAGGATTTTAAAAAGATTGTGCTGCGTGTTGCCGATAAAACCTGTATGATTTTTTTTATAGAAGGAATGGTTGACAGCACAGCGCTTTCACGCTTTATTATTGAACCGCTCAAAAACACACAGGATATCGAACAAAGCTTGGATGTGGGAGAGATATCCTTTTGTGATGTTGAAAAGGCAGATGAGGAAAAATCAGTAATTTCTGGAATCTTACGGGGGAAAGCCGCACTGCTTATTAAAGGAAAGGGATATCTGTTCGATGTCCGTAAAGTGGAAAAACGTTCTGTAGAGCAGCCCAGTGAGGAGAATGCGGTAAAAGCTTCGAAAGATAGCTTTGTAGAGGAATTGAAAATAAACAGTACGCTGCTGAGAAAAAAGATTGTAAGCGAAAATCTGGTAATAGAAAAAACCGAAGCCGGCCGGCAGACCCATACAGTAATAGCAGTTATATACATGCGGAATATTGCCAATACAAAATTGATAGAGGAAGTAAAAAATAAGCTCGACCGAATCAATGTGGATGGTGTTCTTGGACCGGCTATTGTAGAGCAGGCTGTTACGGAAAATTTGGCCTCCTTTTTTCCGCAGGCAGTCATTACCGAACGTCCTGACAAGGTGTGTGACAGTTTGCTGAAAGGACGTGTGGCTGTACTTGTAGACGGGATCCCTCTTGGCTTTATTCTTCCGGCTACCTTGAATCAGTTTATGAGCACGCCGGAGGATTACTCAGGAAATTTTGTGTTTGCTTCCGTTGTACGGATGCTGAGGTATTTTTTATTGGGAATGGAAGTTTTACTGCCGGGGGCATATGTGGCACTTACGACATTTCATTATGAAATGATTCCCGCCAAGCTGGCGCTTTCCATTGCGCAGGCGAAGATGGGGGTTCCTTTTCCTGTAATTTTTGAAGTTTTGGCGATGCTGGCGTTGTTTGAGGTTCTGATAGAAGCCGGACTGCATATGCCGCAAAGCTCGGGACAGGCGGTATCTATTGTAGGAGCACTGGTCGTAGGGGAAGCGGCAATCAGCGCCGATCTCGTTTCTCCCGCAGCATTGATCATTGTGGCGATATCAGCAATCTCTTCCTTTGCCATGCCGAATCAGGAATTTGGAAATGCACTTAGATTGTGGCGGGTCATTATTACTGTTTTAGGCAGTGCATTGGGGCTTTTTGGTGTAGTTGCGGGAGGAATTGTATTGCTTGCACACTTAGCAGGGTTAGAGAGCTTTGGCATACCGTATCTTGCGCCTTTGGCGGGTGTACGAATGCCTAAGATTAAAGATACCTTGGTCGTTGTTCCTGATAAATATAATGTGAATCGGCCGCAGGAACTGAAAGTGAAAAATAAGCGGAGGGCAAGATGAAAAAAATTATAGTCTTGCTGCTGCTGCCGCTGTTGTTTTGCGGCTGTGTGGAAATGGAGCAGATCGAAGAGTTGGCTTTTGTAAAAATAGTAGGAATCGATAAGACCGGAGACGGACTGACGGTCTCGGTGGGAATTAAACTCCCGGAGAATGAGCAGGGGCAAAAAATTCCCGGCCAGGATTTTATTGCGGTAGAGTGCAGTACACTTTCACAAGGACTGAATATGATAGAATCCCTTTGTGAAAGTAAAATTTTTTACGGGCAGGTATCTTCTATTCTTTTAGGAGAAGGCATGGCACGAGGCGGGATTCTTCCTGTGTTGGATTTTATGATGCGTTCGGAGGACTTCCGTTTTGATTTGCCGGTACTTGTGGTAAAAAACGATACTGCTAAGCATTTGATTGCCGAAGGTACGGGGGACACAAAATATATTTCGGAAAAAATTGATATTCTTTTAGCTTCTGCCTATAGTACGTCAGTTTCAGGAAAGGTGTCGCTTTCCAAGCTTATTGAAATGATGGAGGATCCGTATCGTTCGTCTTATTTGCCGTATCTTGATGTCAGTGAAAATATCTCGCAGCCCCGTTTGGCAGGCTATTGCATTTTTAAAAAGGACAAGCTGGCGTGCTTTCTAAATCGGCAGAATTCTGTGGGATTGAATTATCTGAACAATACGATAGAAGATATTGTGGTAATTACGCAGGTTAACGATTCGGATGTTACGTTAAAGCTTTCTCAAAGCAAAACAAAGATTCGTTTTACCGACGACGGTTTTCAGGTTAAGGTCGATTTTTTATCTGAAGTACTGCAGGCAGAGAGTGGGATCGAGGAATTTTCAGGAGAAATTATTGACGAACTGGTTGTGAAACAGAATGAGATCGTAAAAAACATGATTGAAAGCTGTATTATAAACTTACAGGAAAAGGAATGTGATGCTGAGGATTTTGGTGGGGCGTTGTACCGGAGTAAACCGAAAATAGGGGAAGAATACCAGAAAGATTGGGGAAAGAGGTTTGCGGCGATTTGCTGCCAGGTTGAAGTTGCCTCCAAAATTGATAAATCTAAAAGCGCAGGAAAGCCGGCAGATCAAAGAGGAGTATAATATGAAATATTTATTTGTATTTGTAATTTTATGGGCGATACTGAAAGTATTCGTTTTTAAAAATTTAAAAAGAAAAGCGGCATTTTTGATTTTAAGCGGTATTGCGGTATTGGCGGGTCTTGCGGCGGCTTGGGATATTTCCCTGACGGATTTTTTTCAGGGAGGTTTTTAATGAATAAACTTTCAATGCGTCAGGCCTGTATGATTTTGATCGGCATGATATTCTCACCGGCTGTTCGGCTGTTTTCTTCTTATGTTTCCGGCAAGGGAAATCAAAGCGGATGGCTGGGCCCCTTGATTGCCGGTATTGTTACGGTCGGATTCATTTTTGTACTTTGGGTTTTGGTAAAGACAGGAAGAAGCTATACCGAGCAATTACAGTATTCTCTTGGAACGATCGGCAGTAAAATCATAATGGTTTTATATCTGTTGTGGGGAACGGGGCAGGTATCTATTCATTTGCGATATTGTTCGGAACGTATGGTCAGCACGGTATATTCAGAGATGAACATGGATATTTTTGTACTTGTTATGGCGGGACTTTGTGTGTATACGCTTACCAAGGGAATTACGACCCTTGGCAGAATAAGTGAAATTGTTTTGCCTATTATTTTGTTTGTAAGCGCTACGTTGCTGATTCTGCTTACAAGAGAGATTGAAGTACAGTCCCTTTTGCCTATCGTGGATACAGAAAGTATTCTGCATGTGTCGTTGTGCAACTTGGCCAGTTTTGGATATGTAACGTTTCTGCTCTTTTTTACAGATGATATCCACAATACCGAGCATTTCAGAAAGAATACGATAATCAGCGTAGCGGTTATTACAGCTTTTTCGGTATGGATGTTTATTTCTGTAATTGGAAGTTTTGGTCCGTATCTGATACAAAAGCTCTCTTACCCGTTTTTAACGGTAGTAAAGCAGATATCGATCGGGGAATTTATTCAGCATATTGAAGCATTTATCATTACGCTTTGGATCCTTTCGGACTTTATGATTATTGCGTTTATCGGTGCGGCAATGCTGAAGGTGTTCGGCGCATTGATCGGAACTAAGGATACAAAGGAATTTATTTTTCCCTATTTTGCTCTGTGCGCCGCATTGGTACCTGCTATCGGTAAAAACAACCATGAAATGGAGCATTTATCTGAGAGTATCTTTGTTCCGCTGAATATTTTGCTGTTGTTCCTGATCCCCGTGGTGATTCTTATTATTGGAAAACTGAAAGATAAAATCAAAGAGAAATAAGCACCGCTTTTATAAACGGATCACGGACCATGCTGCAATCAAGGCATCTAAACTCCAGGCGGCATTGGCCGGGCTGGTAGAAGGGAGACATACGGCGGCGGTGTTTATTGTGGGATAGATGTATTTTATATAATGCTTTTCTGCTGTTTTTCCGTTTACAAATATTTTTTGAATACGGCAATTGTTCAGGATCACAGAAAGATCGTTAGGAATTACATTTTTGATACTGGCATCGGAAGAACCTTGAATCTCACATTGCGCAATCACATCCCACAGGGCAAGCCCATGGGAAAGGAGAAAGGATTTCTTTTCCGGTATTGTAACAGGAACGGGGCAATTGAAGACCGCTGCAGTTACTTTCCAAAAACGATTTTGACTGTGCCCGTAAAAAAACGCCTGTTCCCTAGATTTTACTGAGGGAAAACTGCCCAAGATTAATACTTTGGAAGTGCTGCAGAACAGTGGTGGAATCGGATGAATTTGCTGCATGATGGAACCTCCGTAAATTTAGAATTTATAAAACTGTAAGGCCGCATTTCCGTAGGGGACGGCAGATGCGTTACTGTTAGCTTACTTTAAAAGAAGGGAAAAGTCAAAGCTTTTTACTATTTTTGGAGGAATGGCAGAGAAAGAAAAGTACGGGGTGGCATGGAATAAACTTGAAATTTTAGTTGCTGAGGCCCGCTTTTTTTGATATACTTAATCTATAGGATTTTAGGGGGTTCAGGAGAGTTTTTTATGTTGAATATAGGATGTCATCTTTCTGCTTCTAAAGGATATCTGCACATGGGACGGGAGGCTGCGGCCATTGGTGCCAATACCTTCCAGTTTTTTACCAGAAATCCTCGCGGCGGAAGTGCAAAAAAGATCGATCCGGCAGATGTGGCGGCTTTCTTAGCATTTGCGGAGGAAAATGATTTTTGCGGTATTTTAGCACATGCTCCCTATACGCTCAATGCCTGCTCGGCTGATGAAAATACGCGTCGATTTGCTTTTGAAGCGATGAGCGACGATTTGCGGCGTATGGAATACACCCCGGGACAGATGTATAATTTTCATCCCGGCAGCCATGTGGGGCAGGGGATCGACGCGGGCATGGCGCTCATCGTCGAACTGCTGGACGCGATCCTGCGTCCGGAGCAGACCACCCGCGTCCTGCTGGAAACCATGTCCGGCAAGGGGACCGAGGTCGGAAGCCGTTTCGAGGAGCTGGGGCATATCCTCCGCTCGGTATCGCTGGGCGACAAGATGGGCGTGTGCCTCGACACCTGCCACGTCTATTCGGCTGGATATGATATCGTCAACGATCTTGACGGGGTGCTGGAGCAGTTCGACCGGCATGTCGGGCTGGGCAAACTGTACGCCATCCACCTGAACGACAGCCTGATGCCCTTCGCCAGCCGCAAGGATCGCCACGCCCGCATCGGCGAAGGGACCATCGGGCTGGAGGCGATTGCGCGGATCATCAACCATCCCGCCTTGAGGCACTTGCCGTTCTATCTGGAAACGCCCAATGAGCTTCCCGGCTATGCCCATGAAATCAGCGTATTGCGGGCCGCATGGATTGAATGACGACGGATGCGGCGGCCCCCACGCCTTCTCCATCCATTGCGGGAGGCCGGCACGCCGCCTTGCCCCGGTCGGGTTCGCCCCACAAAAAAAGGTCAGCCCCCTTGACTTCCCGCTTTCGTGAAGCACTCTATACTTCGTTCACCGTGCGCTTTCGCACCG
>URTC01000140.1 GCA_900550765.1 uncultured Clostridia bacterium
TCCAGCGCAAGGGCCGTACCCCGATAGGTAAACTGCGGTGCCGCTGCGGTTTCCCCCAGCAAAACGCCGTCGCAAACGTCGCCTTCAACCTCTAAAACAAACGCACCGTAAGCATAGCCGAACAGCTGCGGAAGCGTCAGATCCTTGTCAAAAGCAAAGCCCACGCCGTTACCAAGGGCCATTTTCAGCACAGCCTCGGCAACGCCGCCGTAGCCGGGCGTATAGGCCGCCAGCACCTTACCGCTGCGCATAAGCGATGTAACCTTTTGAAACAGCGCTTTCTGCGAGGCTTTCTCCGGCAGACCGTTTGCATCACAGTCCGGTGCCAGCAGTACCACGCGGTGTCCCGCACCCTTAAATTCCGGCGAAACAATGTGCGGAATTTTTTCCGTCGTTACCGCAAAGGAAACAAGCGTAGGCGGAACATCTAAATCCTCAAACGTGCCGCTCATGGAATCCTTGCCGCCGATGGCCGCAATATCATAATCCAGCTGTGCCTGAAACGCACCCAAAAGCGCTGCAAGAGGCTGCCCCCACCGCTTGGGATCTTTACCGGGGCGCGCAAAATATTCCTGGAACGTAAGGTATACATCCCGGAACGCCGCGCCCGAGGCAATCAATTTCGCCACGGATTCCACCACGGCCAAATAAGCGCCGTGATAGGGGCTTTTTTCTGTAATAAAGGGGTTATAGCCCCAGGCCATTAATGAGCAATCCTCCGTATCGCCCTCTTCCAGCGAAATTTTATGCACCATCGCCTGAATGGGCGTTTGCTGGTATTTTCCGCCAAAGGGCATGAAGACCGTACCGGCGCCGATGGTGGAATCAAACCGCTCGGAAAGCCCGCGCTTGGAGCATACGTTTAAATCCGCCGCCAGGGTACGCATACCGGCTGCAAAATCCTCCGGCACAGCTTTTTGATATTCCTGCGGTGGCGCGGCCTCAATCTGAATATGTTTTTCCGCGCCGTTGGAATTTAAAAACGCGCGGGAAATATCGACGATCGTATGGCCCTTCCACCGCATTACCAGCCGCGGTTCCTCTATAACCTCCGCCACCACGGTGGCCTCTAAATTTTCACGCTCGGCCAAGGTAATAAAGGCGGAAACATCCTTCGCCTCCACCACCACCGCCATACGCTCCTGGGATTCGCTGATGGCAAGCTCGGTGCCGTCCAGCCCCTCGTATTTTTTGGGTACGGCGTCCAGGTTGATTGTCAGCCCGTCGGCCAGCTCGCCGATGGCTACCGAAACGCCGCCGGCGCCGAAATCATTGCAGCGCTTAATCAGGCGGGAAGCCTCGCTGCTGCGGAAGAGCCGCTGCAGTTTGCGCTCCTCGGGGGCGTTGCCCTTCTGCACCTCGGCCCCGCAGCTCTCCAGCGAAGAAAGCGTATGGGATTTGGACGAGCCCGTTGCGCCGCCGCAGCCGTCGCGCCCGGTTTTTCCGCCCAGCAAGATAACGATATCCCCCGGCTGCGGTACTTCGCGCCGCACATTTTTAGCCGGAGCTGCCGCAATTACCGCGCCGATCTCCAGGCGTTTGGCCGCATAGCCCTCATGGTATATCTCATCCACCTGCCCGGTGGCCAAGCCGATTTGGTTGCCATAGGAAGAATATCCCGCCGCCGCGGTGGTAACAATCTTCCGCTGGGGAAGCTTGCCCTGCAGCGTCTGCTCTACCGGCCACAGCGGGTCGGCCGCGCCGGTTACACGCATAGCGGCGTAAACGTAACTGCGGCCCGAAAGCGGATCGCGGATAGCCCCGCCGATGCAGGTGGCCGCGCCGCCGAAGGGTTCAATTTCAGTAGGATGGTTATGGGTTTCATTTTTAAACAGCAGCAGCCAGTCCTCCGGATGCCCGTTTACCTCCACCTGCATTTTTACCGTACAGGCGTTGATTTCTTCGGATTCATCCAATTTTTCCAGCTTGCCCTGGGTTTTTAAGTACTTGGCCGCCAGGGTCGCAATATCCATCAAATTCTGCGGCTTTGTGCGCCCCAGCGTTTGGCGGATAGAGAGATAATTTTCATACGTCTTCTGCAGCTGCGCGTCCTCAAAATGCACGCCGTCAATCGTGGTTAAAAACGTTGTATGCCGGCAATGATCCGACCAGTAGGTATCAATCATGCGAATCTCGGTAATCGTAGGGTCACGCTGTTCGCTTTTAAAATATGCCTGGCAAAACTCGATATCGTCGCCATCCATCGCCAAACCGTACGTTTTTACAAACGCCTCCAGCTCTTTCCGGCTTAAAGCGATAAACCCGTCAAGCGTTTCCACAGAGGACGGCGTTTCATAATCCGTCTTTAACGTTTCAGGCTTTTCCATGGCTGCCAAACGGCTCTCCACCGCGTTAATCACATGCTTTTGAATTTTTTCAATATCCTTTGGGGAAAGCGCGCCGTAGAGCACATATACCTTTGCCGTGCGCACCAGCGGCCGCTGGCCGGTAGAAATCAGCTGAATACACTGCGCGGCCGAATCGGCGCGCTGGTCAAACTGACCGGGCAGATACTCCACTGCAAATACAGTGGCATTCTCCGCACCCTGCAATGTATCGGAGACAATATCCACCTGCGGCTCGGAGAATACAGTTTTTTTCGCATATTCAAATAATTCCGGCTCAATATCCTCTACGTCATAGCGGTTTATAAGCCGCAGTCTTTCCAGGCCGGAAATGCCCAAAAAGGAAACGATATCATTTTTCAGCGCCTTGGCTTCGTGGGCCAGAGCCTCCTTTTTTTCAACAAAAACTCTGTAAACCATTCCTGCACCTCCCGGTTTTATTGTTTCAGCGCCGCCAGGGCTTTTTGGCCGATATCCCCGCGGCAGTAAGCATTTTCAAAGGTAACCAGGCGGCACTGGCGGTAAGCCTCCTCCACCGCCTGCTGCAGGGTATCCCCCGTGGCCGCAACGCCCAGCACCCGGCCGCCGGCTGTTACCAGCCTTTCCCCCTGCCGTTTGGCGCCGGCTGCAAAAAGCCGGCCCGAAAACGCGGGGGCGATATGGATCTCATAACCCGTTTCATATTTCTGGGGATAGCCCTTGGAGGCCATCACCACGCATGCCGCCGCCTTTTTAGAAAACTTCACTTCACACTCCGCCAGCGTACCCTCGCGGCAGGCGCGCATCACGGTAAGCAGGTCGCTTTCCATAAGCGGAAGCACCACCTGGGTTTCCGGGTCGCCGAAGCGGCAGTTATACTCAATCACCTTGGGGCCTTTTGGCGTAAGCATCAGCCCAAAGTACAGGCAGCCCTGAAACGGACGCCCCTCTTGATTCATCGCCTCTATCGTAGGCAAAAAGATGGTGCGCATACACTCGGCGGCAATTTCCTCGGTATAATACGGGTTCGGTGCAACCGTGCCCATGCCGCCGGTATTCAAGCCCTTATCTCCGTCAAGGGCGCGCTTATGATCCATAGAGGAAACCATCGGCTTTACCGTTTTGCCGTCGGTAAAGGCTAAAACCGAAACCTCCGGCCCGGTAAGGAACTCCTCCACCACAATCTGCCGGCCGCTCTCGCCGAAAATGCGGTCTTCCATAATGCTGATAACGGCTTCCTTTGCCTCCTGTGCCGTCTGTGCGATGATCACGCCCTTGCCCAGCGCTAAGCCGTCTGCCTTGATAACGGCAGGATACGGGGCTTTTTCCAAAAAAGCCAGCGCTTCGTCTGCGGCGGAAAATACCTGATATTCCGCCGTAGGAATGCCGTATTTTTTCATCAGCTGTTTGGAAAACACCTTGCTGCCCTCCAAAATAGCTGCGTTTGCTTTAGGGCCAAAGCAGGGAATGCCCGCTTCCTCCAACCGGTCCACCGCACCCAATACCAGGGGGTCATCCGGCGCTACCACGGCAAAATCCACGCTGCTTTTTTGGGCAAAATCCACCATGCCGTCAATATCCTTGGCGCCGATATCCACGCACTGTGCATCTTCCGCCATACCGCCGTTGCCCGGCAGGGCATAAATGGGTTGAACCGCCGGATTTTCCTTTATTTTTTTTATAATTGCATGCTCACGGCCGCCGCCGCCTACCACCATTATCTTCATGGCCCGCTCCTTATTTATAAATCGGATATTTTTCGCAAAGTGCGGTTACTTCTTCTAAAATTTTTGACAGGCTGCCTTCAAAATCGGTAACCGCAAGCTTCATCCAGCCGGCGATTTTTTCCATTTCCGCCTCGCGGAAGCCGCGGCTGGTCACGGCCGGCGTACCCACCCGAATGCCGCTGGTGATAAACGGGCTCTGCGGGTCGTTGGGCACGGCGTTTTTATTAACGGTAATATGCACTTCATCAAGCCGGTGCTCAAATTCCTTGCCGGTGATGCCGAAGTTCTGCAGATCCACCAGCATCAGGTGGTTGTCCGTTCCGCCGGAAACCAGCCGGAACCCTTCCTTCATCAAGGCCTGCGCCAGAGAGGCGGCATTTTTTACAATCTGCTTTTGATATTCCTTAAAATTCTCGGTCAGCGCTTCGCCCAGCGCCACAGCCTTGGCCGCGATGATGTGCATCAAGGGGCCGCCCTGAATACCGGGGAAAATAGCCTTATCAATCTGCTTGGCGTATTTTTCCTTGCAGAGAATCAGACCGCCGCGGGGACCGCGCAGCGTTTTATGGGTAGTAGTGGTTACAACGTCGGCATAGGGTACGGGGTTCTCATGTAAGCCCGCTGCCACAAGCCCGGCAATATGGGCCATGTCCACCAAAAGATACGCGCCCGTCTCGTCGGCGATTTCGCGGAATTTTTTAAAATCAATCGCCCGGGGATACGCCGAAGCGCCCGCTAAAATCAGCTTGGGCTTATGGGTAAGCGCCAGCTCGCGCACATGGTCGTAATTAATCATCTGCGTATCGTCGTCAATGCCGTAAGGAACGATATTGAAATATTTTCCCGAAATATTGACCGGGGAACCGTGGGAAAGATGGCCGCCGTGGGCCAGGCTCATTGAAAGCACCGTGTCGCCCGGCTCAAGCAAAGCAAAAAATACCGCCAAATTTGCGCTGGCGCCGCAGTGGGGCTGTACATTGGCATGCTCAGCGCCAAAGAGCTTTTTCGCGCGCTCCCGCGCAATTTCCTCTACCTCGTCCACATACACGCAGCCGCCGTAGTACCGCTTGCCCGGGTAGCCCTCGGCATATTTATTCGTAAGATGGCTGCCCATGGCCTCCATCACGGCGGGAGAAACAAAGTTCTCCGATGCGATAAGCACTATATGGTCTCTCTGGCGCTGGAGCTCGCGCATCATTGCGTCATAGACCGCGGGATCCTGCTGCCTTATGTTATCGTACATGGCTTTGCCTCCGTTTTTTGTTTTCCTAATGATTTTACACCACTATGCTGTCCGTGGCAACTCGGTAAATGTTCCATAAAACGGCGCTTATTTTTTGGAACTTT
>URTC01000141.1 GCA_900550765.1 uncultured Clostridia bacterium
AGAAAAGAAAAAAAACGCTAAATCGCTTGAACCGGCAGTGCTGTTTATGGAAAAAAACTTTAAGCGGCCGTTGACCCTGGATCAGCTTGCCGCGCTATGCAATATGCGTAAATATACTTTCTGCCGTGATTTTAAAAAAACCTACGCAGTTACTCCGTTTGATTATCTTTTAAAGCTGCGGATTCAGCATGCAAAATCCCTGCTAGCAAACTCCCCCGCGCTTTCGGTAAAAGAAACGGCCGAACAATCCGGATTTCATGATACCAGCTATTTTTGCAGGATCTTTAAACGCTTTGAATACTGTACGCCCGGTGAATTTAAACAAGATCTTAAATAGCTTTCCTTATAAGAAAAAAACCCATTTTCTAAAAAAATCAGAAAATGGGTTTTTATAAAATAAACTTTTATTTATACCACGCCAAAGGCAAGCATTGCATCCGCCACTTTGATAAAGCCGGCAATATTGGCGCCTGCTACCAAGTTATCTTTCATGCCGTATTCCTCAGCAGCCGCAGCCGCATTTCGATAGATATTAACCATAATATCATGCAGCTTTTGATCGACTTCTTCAAACGTCCAATTATAGCGCATGGAATTTTGGCTCATTTCAAGTGCTGAAGTTGCAACACCGCCCGCATTGGCAGCTTTTGCCGGACCAAACAGCACTCCCGCACTTTGGAATACATGGATCGCTTCCGGCGTAGAAGGCATATTGGCACCCTCTGCCACTGCAATAACACCATTAGATACCAAAGTTTTTGCCGCGGTCTCATCCAGCTCATTCTGTGTAGCGCATGGAAGTGCAATATCACATTTTACATTCCAAATTCCGGAGCATCCTTCTACATATTTTGCTTCAGGATGAACATTGACATACTCCTTAATTCGTTTGCGTTCTACTTCTTTGATTTGTTTAATGCAGTCTAAATCAATGCCGTTTTCATCTACAATATAACCATTAGAATCAGACATTGCAATAACTTTTGCACCAAGTTCAGTCGCTTTTTGATGGGCATAAATAGCGACATTGCCGGAACCGGAAATCACCACCGTTTTATCTTTGAAAGAATTTCCTTTCGCATGAAGCATTTCCTCTGTAAAGTAACAAAGACCAAATCCTGTTGCTTCTTTTCTGGCAAGACTTCCGCCGTAAGGAAGCCCCTTTCCGGTCAAAACGCCGGTAAATTCATTACGCAAACGCTTATACTGGCCAAACATGTACCCAATCTCACGGGCACCGGTTCCGATATCACCAGCCGGAACATCCGTATCGGCACCAATATGCTTGGAGAGCTCTGTCATAAAGCTTTGACAAAAACGCATGACTTCCATATCGCTTTTTCCCTTGGGATCAAAATCTGAACCGCCCTTACCGCCACCGATGGGAAGACCCGTTAAAGAGTTTTTAAAAATCTGTTCAAAACCAAGGAATTTAATAATTCCCTCATATACCGAAGGATGCAGCCGTAAGCCGCCCTTATAGGGACCGATCGCGCTGTTGAACTGTACCCTGAAACCGCGGTTTACTCTTACAACACCTTTATCATCCACCCACGGCACACGGAATTTGATAATTCTTTCAGGCTCTACAATGCTTTCCAGCACGCCTTTTTCTATATATTCCGGATGTCTTTCGATAACAGGCTCAAGGGATTCCAGTACTTCTCTGACGGCCTGGTGGAATTCCGGCTCACCCGGATTCCGCTTTATTACGGTTTCCATAAGCTCGGCAAGATATTGATTTTTGAAACTCATTAAAATTCCCCCTCTAAATTTTGAATATATAAACAGCCAAATCACTGCTTATTGATTATAGTATACAATGTGTTGTATGTCAAGAATTTATAGATACCACACAGTGAATTTTTATAAATTTTCAGCTTTTTTTATCCATAAAGCGGCATGAGCATCGCTGGGCATACGCCAATCTCCCCGCGGGGAGAGACAAATGGTTCCAACCTTTACACCGTCAGGCATGCAATTGCGTTTAAACTGCTGCGAAAAGAACCGTCTATAAAACGAAACTAACCACTTTTTTATTTCATTTGGTTCAAAATCTCCTTGAAAAGCCCGACAAGCAAGCAAATAGATTTTTTCAGGTTCAAACCCATATCGTAATACATAATACAAAAAGAAATCATGCAGCACGTAGGGACCGACCAGATCCTCCGTTTTTTGCGCAATTGTTCCCGCTTCATCTGGAGGAAGCAGTTCAGGACTGATAGGCGTATCAACAATATCCTTTAAAATCTGTGAACTCTGTGCAAAGGCATCATATTCCGCAATGCTGTCAATCATCCAGCGGATCAGCGTTTTAGGAATACTGGCATTTACACCATACATACTCATGTGATCGCCATTATAGGTACACCAGCCCAAGGCAAGCTCACTTAAATCTCCTGTACCGACTACCAATCCGCCTATTTTTCCGGCAAAGTCCATCAAAACCTGCGTCCGCTCCCGTGCTTGACTGTTTTCATACGTAAGATCGTGCACACGTTCATCCTGGCCGATATCCTGAAAATGTTTCTGCACGGCCTCTTTGATATCGATTTCCCGCCAAGAAATTTCCAATGTTTCCATTAAGCGAATAGAATTTGTATGCGTCCGCGCAGACGTTCCAAAGCAAGGCATTGTAATACCGTAAACATCTTTTGCCGGCCGTCCCAACTGTCGCATAGCCTCAACAGAAACAAGCAGCGCCAACGTAGAATCCAAACCGCCGCTAACACCCACTACAGCCTTACAGCCGGTAGTTTGCAGCCGTTTTTTCAATCCAGCTACCTGCATACAGAAAATATCCCTGCATCGTTCCAGTCGATCTTTACGCGCAGCCGGAACAAATGGGAGCTTTTTTACTTCACGCAGCTGCCCCGCGGAAATGGACTTTCCATGTGGACAGAGTACTGTCTGATACTTTTCTTTTTTACCGTATACAAAACCAGCGTCCTTAAAACTTTTCAGTTTTCTTCTGTCCGCTTTCAGCACGCCAATATCAAGATCCGCGCAAAGCGTATAATCGTTATCAATAAAGTTTTGATTCTCCTTTAAAATTGAACCATTTTCTGCAATAACAGTGCTGCCGGAAAAAATCAAATCCGCCGTTGATTCATTACTTCCAGCTGAAGTATACAAATAAGCGCACAGCAACCTCGCCGATTGCTGGCGAATCAGTTCATTGCGGTAAGCACGCTTAGCAAGCGTTTCATTGCTGGCGGAAATATTAACGATGATCTCCGCCCCGTTTAAAGCGGCAAAAGTACTTGGCGGCAGCGGAGCCCAAAGATCTTCGCAAATTTCTATTCCCATTTTTACAGTATCCGCTACGGTAAAAAGCAAATTTCTTCCCACAGGTATATCATACGCTTCTTCTATTCCGAAAGCCTGAGATGAAATTACCATATCAGTTAGCTCCTGCGCGGAAGAGAACCAGCGTTTTTCATAAAACTCATTATAGTTAGGCAAAAAAGTTTTAGGCACAATACCGCAAATTTTTCCGCTGCAAAGCACAGCGGCACAATTATAAAGCTGTCCTTCCAGTTCTACCGGCAAACCTACAATAACAATTCCTTGTTTCTTTTCCGTATTTTCAGCAATCAGTTTTAAGCCCTGGCCTGCCTGCCGCAACAGTGTCTCCTGAAAAAAGAGATCGCCACAAGTATAACCGGTAAGGCAAAGCTCTGGAAACGCAAGAATATCTGCCTGAATATTTTTAAGTGGCTCTAATATTTTTGTACAGTTATATTCCACATTTCCTACCTGTACATCCGGTACCGAACAGGCTGCGCGAAGAAAGTCCATCATTCTATTTCACCTATCTTGTTCATAGAAAAAGCTATGAAGTGTTTTATTTTGTGTAAACAGCCATACAAGCAATGAGCCGGTAATAATACCTGCACCGCCCTGAAGCGCATTGCCGGCGATATCTATAACGGCTATCTCCATGCCATATAAAAAACATTCAAAAACAAAATACCCGGCAATCATAATAACTTCCGCACTGACCGAAGCAACCACCGCCGCAAGCAGCCCCGCTTTAGGAATGCGCTTTTTTAGTTTTGAAAATAATAACCAGGCAACCACCGCCATAGCAGCTTTGATCAGCAATGTGGCCGGAGCATATGCCGGAAATCCGCTGAGCAAATCCGCCAACGCAGTACCAATTCCGGCAGCTGCCGCACCATAAACCGGCCCCAGCAAGCAGCCGGCAGTGATTACAATACAATCCCCTAAATTAAAATATCCGCCGCCAGGCAACGTAAAAGTAATAATCAGCGTAGCTACGCACGCAAGTGCTGCAAAAACGGCAGCCAGCACAAGTCTTTTCACATTTTTCATTCGTTCACCCCTAAAAATTGATTAAATTGCTGTATCACGAAAGCTGCTGTCTCCGTACAGGTCTGGGCAACTGTAATTTTTGTATCGCAAAATTCTAAATAAAGAGGGTACCTTTCCTCATACAAGCGTTGTAATTGCTCTATATCCGTTGAAAGCGGACGTCCTTCCATAGCCAATTCTTTCAGCGGCCGCTCTAAAAACACAATAAATCCGTTTTGTTTCAAGCTGTTAAAGTTCTCCGGCCGCTTAACGATCCCTCCGCCGGTAGCAATAACTGTACCTAAGCGGCAACCGGCTTTTTCAGCCATTCGACTTTCCGTTTTCCGAAATGCCTCTTCTCCGCTTAAAGCAAAAATTTCTGGAATACTTTTGCCGTGTTCTTCTGTACAAAGCACATCTGTATCAAGTACTTCTCGCTGCAGCAAGCGCCCGATTTCTCCGGCAACGGTACTTTTTCCGCACCCCGGCATACCGACCAGCACGATATTCGTCGCCTCTTTTTCCATTTGGCCGATTACCCGTTCAATCTCGTCCTCCGCAAGCGGTGTATCCGTAAAAATTTCTGCAGCCATCTTTGCCTGTGCCACCAGCATAGGTAAACCATTACTGCAGTTTATACCCAGCTTAGCTGCATCTAACAATAGTTTAGTCCGCAGGGGATTATAGATGATATCTACTACTGCCTCACACCGGTTAAAACGGGAAAGTTCGATTGGTGCTTCCAAATTTTGAGGGAACATCCCCACAGGCGTAGTATTCACAATAATCTGCGCATCATAATGACGCGCAAGGTTTTGATAATTCTCTTCTCCGCTGCGCGAAATCACAACAATCTGTCCGGCATGAAGGTCACTTAAAACAGCCTGAACCGTTACGCTGGAGCCGCCGCTGCCCAGTATGAGAACCTTTTTCCCTGCCGGAGTGATTCCCGCACGCTTAAGCAAATAAGAAAACCCATAATAATCCGTATTATAACCGTGGATTTTTCCTTCATCATCCACCTTTAATGTGTTCACACTGCCAATACGTTCTGCCTGCGGAGAAAGAAAA
>URTC01000142.1 GCA_900550765.1 uncultured Clostridia bacterium
CGGCGTGGCCGTTTTATCCGATATTCGCGCAGGATTTCTTTGTTATCCACTCATCAGCAACACTTATTCGCTGGTGCTGTGCGCTCTGGTTCCCGTCGTACTGTGCGGCCTTGCCTGGGTATTATTGAATACCCGCAAATTCTATACCGGTCTTTTTCTCATCCTGATGGCCTTGATCGGCGTTATGCTGTATCTCTCAGGCGTATCCGGCGGACGCACAGGCTTTTTAACCATTTTAATTACCATTCTATTTTTTGTACTGGCTGTAGCTATCAAGTTTCGCGCTATCACAAAGGGAATCCTCTATAAAAACAATTCCATTAATTTCGCTATTATTTTAGCTGTTATTCTAATCATTGCACTGACGATCTCGGCCGCAATTCTTTTAGATGACCTGGGGCATGTACCGGACGTTCCTGAATCCATAGAAAACAAAGGAATATGGAATAAATTTATTACCGCGCTGAACAACGGTAATCTGCTTTCCAACCGCGGCATGATCTGGAAATATACTTTCAGAAACATCCGCCTTTTTGGCAACGGACCCGATTTTTACATTGCCTCGCCGGAACTTAGTGCAGAACAGGTCTCCGCACACAATACCTATTTGGCTGTTTTAGGACATTTCGGTCCCATTGCTTTTATTTTATTTATGATATTCTGTATATACATGCTTATTCTTTCGGTAAAATATTGCCTGGCGTCCCGTCGGTTATATATCTTCCCCTTTATAATACTCATTGCCTATTACGTAGCAGGAATTACCGAAGACCTTGTCTTTATTATCAGTCCCCGGCTGTTCTCTGTTCTCTTTTACGCTGCCTGCGCCTTTTTAATTATAAACGAAGGCCGGCGCAAAGCGCTGCCCTAACACATTGCTTTTCTCTGCTGCATATCATGTAGCAAAGGATGTGATGCTGATTGAGTTATTTACTGTATGCTTTACTGGCAACTGTGGGTACCTGGCTGCTTACAGCTCTCGGGTCATCCACAGTTTTCTTTTTTAAACAGATAAATGATAAAATATTAAATATGATGCTCGGCTTTGCGGCCGGAATTATGATTGCCGCAAGCTTTTGGTCCCTGCTGGAACCTGCCATTGCGCAGGCCGGCGGTATGTTTCCGCCCTGGCTCACCGTAGCCTTCGGCTTTATGGCCGGCGGTATGTTTATTGTTCTGTGCGACAGAATCATTATGCGTTTTCAATGCCGTACATGCGGAAGAACCTCAGAAAAGAAAAAAAGAATTGCTCTGCTGGTTTCCTCTATTACCATTCACAATATTCCCGAAGGCTTAGCCATCGGCGTAGCTTTCGGTGCGCTGCGCGCCGTTCCCAATCCGGAAATCAGTGATTGGGCCGCACCTTTTTCCATTGCTTTGGGTATCGGTTTACAAAACTTTCCCGAAGGAGCAGCCGTTTCTATTCCGCTGCGGCGTGAAGGCTTTTCCCGCTGCAAAAGCTTTATGATTGGGCAGCTTTCAGGCATTGTTGAACCAATTGCCGGTGTTTTAGGCGCGCTTTTGGTTACCTTTATAACCCCGCTGCTGCCGGTAGCGCTTTCCTTTGCTGCCGGTGCTATGATCTTTGTAGTTGCACAGGCACTTCTTCCCGAAGCCCACTGTAAAGGCAGCACCATCCCCTCCGTAGGCTGCATTTTGGGCTTTACGCTGATGATGGTCATGGATGTAGCACTGGGATAACATATAAAAAAACCGCTGTTTACGGATTTTTATCCTGCACACAGCGGTTCTTGTTTTCACTTTTATTTTGTTCCGAACAGCCTGTCTCCCGCATCTCCCAAGCCCGGTACAATATAGCAGTTTTCATTCAGCTTTTCATCCAGTGCCGCTACATAAATATCTACATCCGGGTGCTCCTTCTGCACCTTTTCAACCCCCTCCGGCGCAGCTACCAAACACATCAGGCGGATATTTTCAACACCTTTCTCTTTCAGCATGGCAATCGCGTCTGCGGCGCTTCCGCCAGTAGCCAGCATCGGACCTACCACGATAACAACACGGCCTTCGAAATCCGTGGGCAGCTTGCAGTAATATACCACCGGAGTATGCGTTTCAGGATCGCGGTAAAGCCCGATATGCCCTACTTTTGCTACCGGAATCAGGGACAACAGCCCGTCCACCATGCCCAGCCCGGCCCGCAGAATCGGAACAATCGCCACCTTTTTCCCGTCAATTGTCTTTCCTTTCATTTTAGTAAGCGGAGTTTCGATCTCCCGCTCGCAAAGAGGAAAGTCCCTGGTAATTTCATATCCCATTAAAGTAGTAATCTCATTAAGCAATTCTCTGAAATCCTTCGGGCCGGTTTGAATCTCCCGCATAATCGTGAGCTTATGCTGAATCAGGGGATGATCTATAATATGCAAAACTCCCATTGAATCAATTCTCCTTTTGTTGTTTTTTCTTATTATACACCAAAAAAGAAAATTTTCAAGTATTTTGGCGATATTTCTTTCGAAAAAGCTCTGCCGTTCATTTTTTTAGGCGCAAAAAATAATACAAATATTTTTTATTTAAGTATTGAAATAAAAATCGGGCTGTGATATAATCCTTATGAATTTTATATTGGAGGTGTCTTAAAATGAATATTTTAACCAATGTATTCAAACGCTGTGAAATTATTTTAAACAGCAATAAGACCTACAAGAACCCTTTTATGGATGTTGAAATCAATGCTGCTTTTACCCACGAGGACGGTACAGTAATTACTCTGCCGGGATTTTGGAACGGTGAGAATGAATGGAAAGTTCGCTTCAGTCCCAATAAGCCGGGCAAATGGAACTATATCATAACCTGCACCGATAAAGACAATACCAGTCTGTGCGATTCCGGCACGATAGAGGCCGCCGCATGCGAGCCAACCACTGACCTTGAGCGCCATGGCTATGTTACCATCGTCCCGGGGCAAAGATATATGAGCTATGCCGACGGAACACCTTTTTTCTATTTAGGGGATACCCACTGGCAAATGCCCGACTATGAGCGTCTGCATGAATGTAACTATCCCGGCTGTACCTGCGGCAGCCAATTCAAGCACCTGGTAGACGACCGTGTAAAGAAAGGCTTTACCGTTTATCAGACCTACTTTGATTCCGCTGAATCCGACGGCGGCGGCAATAAACGCCAAAATCATTGGTGGACCGACTTTTATACCCTGATCAATCCCCAGGCTTTTAACGAAAGCATGGACGTGATGATTGAATATTTAGCCTCTCAAGGGTTAACCACAGCCATGGGCTTTGGCGTACATACCAGCACCATTGTAAAAATGCACAGTGATCCTAAGCCGATTTTAGCTTTTGTACGCTACTGTGTAGCGCGCTATGCTTGCTATCCTGTTATCTGGATCACCGGGCAGGAGATTACCAACGAGACCTACAATACTTTTGAAATATGGAAATCAGCTGCAGCACTGGTCTCTGAGCTGGACGGCTATCACCGTCCCAACGGCGCACATATGTACCCGATGGAATCCTCTGACCCGCGCGCAAAGAGTCTGGACGAGCAACCCTGGCATCAATGGTGGACATTGCAGGCCGGTCATGGCGGTTTTAACCGTCTGCAGGCAAGAAGATTCTACAGAAGCTACTATGAAAATGAAAAAGTAAAACCGTTCATTGAAACGGAATGTCAGTATGAAGACATCTACTGCGGCGGTTTCAATGGCTATGATGCCTCCCGCATCGGTGCCTGGCAGGCTGTCCAAAGCGGATCCGCCGGATTTACCTACGGTGTTACCGGTGTTTGGGCCATGGGCTGGAATCAAAAGGACGACCAAGGCTGGCTCACGTATTCACCCGAACCCTGGTATATCGGCATGGAAAAACCCGGTTCGTCTGAAATGACTTACCTGCGGAAGTTTTTTGAGTATGTTGGCTGGAGCAAGCTTACCCCCTGCTACGACCATCATTTCGGTTCGTTTGAAATGCGCAAATATGTTTCTATCTCGCATATCGGCCAGGATGTAATTATCTATTATTTCTTCTCCCCCGATACTGAAACCGGTGTTCTGCGCGACTTAAAGCCAAATACTCGGTATCAGGCCCGTTGGTTTGATCCCATCGAAGGAAACTTCATCGATCTGCCCGACATCATTACCGAAAACGGAGAATATCCCGTACCATACAAACCCTCTGCCCGTGATTGGACCTTGCTGCTGAACACCTATGATTTAGGTCCCTATGAAACGGAGGTATATCCGCCGTTTATCGCACCGATCGCCCCACAGGACGCTAAGCTTGGAGAAGAAATCAAAATAATTTCGGTTAAGGCAAGTTCCGAAGATGAGGCGCATCCGGCCGCAAATCTCATTGACGGCAATCCCGATACGTTCTGGCGCGGTTTTGCCCCCTGTACCTCGCAGACCCTGATTCTGGATCTGGGCGCACCGCAGGATGTGGGATATCTGAGCATGGAATGTGCAATGCCCAGTCAGCGGTTCATTCGTTTCCGCACATACGGTTCCAATGACGGTGAAAATTACACGCTGCTGGCCGAAAGAGCACATGACTGTGTTGCCGTAGGCGGTCCCTACAAAATATTCCATGATCCGCTTCACGGCAAATACCGCTATATTAAATTGTTTATCAATTCTTCCCTGTATACGCCGCAGCTGGAACTTACAAAACTGGCTGTGTATAAAAAGAGTGAATAACCAAATATCCTTTTTAACAAACAGTCTCACAAGCTCAAATTAAAAAGCAGGAACAAAAAGCAGGTCTGTTTCTAAGCACCTATATTCCGCCGCAGGAAACAGAGCAAAAAGCAGGTTCCTGCTTTTTTGCTTCATAAAATCCCACAAAAAAACCTGTCCGGAAGCAATCCGCTCTTTGTATTTCTTAATATCCGGCTTCTTATTCACTGGTTCCGCTCTGCTGTAATATTTCTTGCCTCTCTTGCGTTTTTACTGCAATATGTGTTATAATAGTTATAGAATCTTTTCGGGAGGTGCGTTGCCTTGACCAATCGGCAGGAAGTGATTTTTCTGATTCAAAATCGCCGCGAGACCTCCACGGTAGACTTCAAACGGGATTTTTATAAAAAGCTAAAAAGTTCTGATTTTGCCAAAGACATTGCAGCTTTTGCCAATGTTCCGGGAGAAGACAAATATCTGATTTTCGGCATTGACGATAAATCGAGAGAAGCCGTCGGAATTCTGCCGCAAACCTTTCCATCTGCTGATGATCTGGACTCTTATCTCAACCAGGCGATCGAACCTTTCGTTGATATTGAATCCGGCATTTTTGAATATAAAAAACGTATGATCGGCTATATCAAAATCTTGGCTTCCAACACCAATCCGCCGTACATGATAAACGAGCCCTGCGGT
>URTC01000143.1 GCA_900550765.1 uncultured Clostridia bacterium
CCGATAAAGAAGGCGGCGTGATCCTAAAAAAATATTCGCTGATGGGAGATATCGAGCAGTATGCCAAAGAATTTGCAGAATCGCTGCATCATAGCTTGGGACATACGGCAGTTATTACGGATAAGGATAGCGTGCTTGCGGCCTCCGGACAGGGAAAAAAGGATTTTATGGGAAAGAGTCTTTCGGAAGATCTGCAGCGTAAAATAGAAGCTCGCAGGGGTGTTATGACTGATAAAAAAGGAAAAGAAATGCCCATTCCACTTGTGAGCAATGATGAAAACAAATATGCTTCGCAGTGTATTTTTCCGATTCTCGGCGGCGGCGATGTGCTGGGGGCGGTTGTTGTTGCATCCAATGAGGAAAGCTTAAATGACATTGCTTATAAAAATGCGGAAACGGCAGCATATTTTTTAGGCTGTCAGGCAGAATAAAAAAAGGCTGTAACTTTTGTTACAGCCTTCTGTTTCTCAATTATTGAATAGAATCTTTTAAAGCTTTGCCGGCTTTAAATACAACAGCCTTGCTTGCAGGAATCTGAATCGTCGCTCCTGTAGCCGGATTTTTACCGGTTCTGGCGGCGCGCTCTTTTACTTCAAAAGAGCCAAAGCCCATAATCTGAACCTTTTCACCGTTTTTAAGAGCTTCTTCAATAAGCCCAAGAACAGCGTTTACCGCTTTTTCGGCGTCCTTTTTTGAAATCTCGTTTTTTGCAGCCAATGCGTTGATTAAATCTGCTTTGTTCATTTTTAATTCCTCCAAATAAATTGAAAATTATTCACTAACACCATAAAGTGATTAGTCACTGATCCAATATTAGCACATTTTCATTCAAATGTCAACACTGGTCTTAATAAAAACACATAAATTTTGCATATGCTTTGAATAAAATGTTGCCAAATCCTACTTTTTTGTGTTTTTTTATTTACCGTATATATTTTCAGAAGAGATCGGACGCTGTTTCTCCGCCGTATTTTTTTCAGCGGTTTCAAAGGCCTTGATAAATTCCTGTGTTTTTTGAAAAAGTGCCAATTCAGGATGAACACCCTTCTTACGGCAGAGAATTACTGCTTTGAAAAGAATCTCCCCCCAAATCCGTTCGGGATCGTTTTGTTCTTCCAACCGGGAAAGACTTTCGGTAATATCGTTTATAGTCTTTTCCGCATCCGGATCGTTTATACCTGCTTTTAGCGCTTTATACTGTATTTTTTCGGCATACGCCAAAGCCGGAAGAATTTTGGGTACATCCCGCATTACTTCCCCAATTGAATGCAAATCTTTTTCTTTTCTTTTTTGTTCCTCCCACGCATTGTTAATCTCTGGGGATTGCTGGCAGCCGGTAAAAACCTCAGGATGACGGCGGATCATTTTTTTGCATATGGCGTCTGTTACATCGTTAAAATTGAATTCTCCGCATTTTTTTCCGATCTGGGCGTGAAAAGCTACCTGAAAAAGTACGTCTCCCAATTCGTCATATAAACTGTAAAAATCCTCTTTATCGATAGCATCAGCTACCTCATAGGCTTCCTCTATTAAGTAGGGACGCAGGCTTTTATGTGTCTGCACGGAATCCCATGGACAGCCGTTTGGGCCGCATAAAATTTCAAGAATCTGCAAAAGATGACGGCAAGTATACTTATAAACCTCGGTTAGTTTTACCTTTTTTAAAAAAATACTGGTGGTATGATCATAGGTTTTCTGCCTGTCAAGCATAAAAAGAGGAAACCGAAGAGCACAACCCCTGCCGTCCTCGTCTTCAGTATAAATATCAATTAAAAAATCATCACCGTAGATTTCCGAAAGAATACATTTCAGCTCGCCGGCGTTCAAGCGAGAGTCAATACAGACGATCATATTGTTTTCCTCCGAAGAGGGAAGGGTACCTTCCAAAATTTGCCGGCATGTAAAATCAGCGCGTACAGCGGGCACCTTTAAATATGCTGCGGCGCAGTCAGCTAACGAACTGCCAGGTAAAATTTCTATTTCTTCGGGATCCAAAAGAGCTACTGAAGTATCATCTAACGCGGAGCCGTGAACCAGATAGCAGCATTCCTCCGCGCGCCTTAATTCTGTACAGATCAGCTGGTTCAGCGTATCAAAATCCTGAGCGCTTTCGTATAGAGCATCAAAAGTACGGTATAGAATACCGTTTCTTTTTAGAAAAACGGCAAGAGGCATTTTTTCTGTACGAAGAAAAACTGTTTGCGCATTTTTTATTTTCTCAAAAGCTGCCAGAGAAAGATTCTCTGCTTTTCCTGCACCAGTACCGATGACTGTTATCATACTTACTCCATGGGGCGTATGACGCCAATTTTTATAAATAATTTTTCTAATTTCTTTCCGCCGGGCATCAGCTGAAGATCATTTCTATCAAACACCTTAAAGAGAATCAAACCGGCAAAATAAGCAATAGCTGCCGCAAGAATAATAGCTGCCGCAATGATTTTTGCAAGAGCACCGCCGGCAGCAAGCTGTACCGAAAACAATGCCTTCATGCCGTAAATCACACCGGCCATAACGGCAGCAGCCCCCAGAGGCCGAAGAATCATCTTTTTTAAATCCAGTCTCATTCTGGCATGCTTGCGTACAAAAATAATGTCCAGCACAGCAGCAATGCCATAGCAAACTACCGTTCCGATCGGTACGCCGGTCATTCCGATCTTTGGATTGGGTATAAGAAGAAGGTTTAAAAAGATTTTTACCGTCATACCGATAGCCAAATTGATTACCGGAATACTTACTTTGCCCATTCCCTGCAGAATACCCGCGGCAGTTTGAATAACAGAAAGAAAGAGTACGCCAACGGCCAGAATTTGCAAAAAGCCTGCTGTCATGGCTATTTTTTCATCGGCAGTAAGAGTAATAGATCCATAGGTTTTCGTTTCATAGGTATAAAGCAGTAAAAGAATCTCTCGTGCCATGGCAAAAAAACCAACAGAACAGGGCAGACCGATAACCATGGAAAGCTTGAGCCCTGTTTTAGAAATACGGCGAACTTCTTTTTTCCCGTTGGGCGTAGCCAGCGCGTCACTGATTGCGGGTACAAGTGCCATAGAAAGCGCCACAGTCAGCACTGTGGGCAGATTAATCAAGGTACCGCAATCGCTTTTCAGATAGCCGTAAAGTGCGTCAATATATTCTGAAACATATCCGAAATTCTGCAGTAGAATAGATTTTACCATAACCGAATCGATAGCGTCCACCAATGGCTTTACGGCACCGCCGATCGTCATGGGAATAGCAATTTGCAGCAGCCGCTTCATAACAAGGCGCGAAGATTTTTGAATTTTTGATTGTTCTAACCGTGAAAAGATCTTCTTTTTGTCTTTTTGATAGAGGATAAAAATTACAAGAAATGCTGCTGCTTCGGATATGGTAATGCCGAACAGCGCACCGGCCGCACCCATGATGTAGTCATATTTGTTATACCAAGAGATCGCAAAATAAAAACCGGCTATAAGTTTTATTAATTGCTCCACCAGCTGCGTAATCGCGGTGGGATTCATGTTCTGCATGCCTTGATAATATCCGCGGAAAGCGGAAAGAACCGATACAAAAAAGAGAGAAAGTGAGATGGCTGCGATTGGTTCCCAGGAATCAATTTTTAATACGCCTGCAATTGCGGGAGCGCCGATAAGCATCAGTGCAGAGGTAGCAACGCCGATAATGGTAAGAATTTTTAAAGAAGAACGGAACACCCGGTGTGCCCCATTAAAATTGCCTTTACTGCGTTGTTCGGCTACCATTTTAGAAATTGCTGTGGGAATACCGGAAGTAGAGAATATCAATAAAAAAGTATAAATGGGATATACTGCGGAATAAACGCCCATTGTTTCTTCTCCAACGATATGACGCAGCGGAAAAATATATACAGCGCCGATAATTTTACAGATCAGCCCCGCGGCTGCCAGAATAAACGCGCCGTTTAAAAAGGATTTCTTTTTGTCAGACATGAAAACACCTCAAAATATTTTTCATAGTAACGATTATATAACTTTTTTGCGTTTATGTAAATAAAATAATCGTTTGCCACTATAGGCTGTTCTGTATTATAATATTTTAAACAAAGAACAGGGAGAAAATATGAAAGAAACAATAGCAGCAATCGCAACACCCACAGGGAAAGGCGGCATTGCAATTATCCGTATCAGCGGGCCGGAAGCCCATACCTGCCTAAAAAAAATATTTTTTAAAGAAACTACGGAAATGCGTAAAATGTATTACGGCGGCATTTATGATGGCGATGTATTATTGGATCAATGCCTGTGCGTCCTTTTTGAGGAGGGAGCTTCTTATACCGGAGAAAAAACCGCAGAGATCCACTGCCACGGCGGCTATGCCGCGGCGCGGGATATTTTGGATGCCGTACTGAAACACGGTGCACGTTTGGCACAGAATGGGGAGTTTACGAAACGTGCCTTTTTAAACGGAAAATTGGATCTTTCCCAAGCGGAAGCTGTGGGGGACATGATTGAAGCGGATACACAAAGCGCATCCCGTGCTGCAGCTAAGTTGCTCAGCGGTGAATTGGGAAAGCAGATTTCCGGCTTTCAGGAAATCTTGAAAGAACTGCTTGCCGAAGTAGAAGCCGGTATTGATTATCCCGATGAAATTGATGAACAGCATACCGCGGCTACGATCCATGCACGTATAAAAGAAATGCTTCCGCAGATCGACTTGCTTCTTTCCAGTTATTCCCGCGGCAGACTTGTGAAGGATGGATTGGCAGTATGTATTATCGGAAAACCAAATGCAGGAAAATCTTCCTTGCTCAATGCCTTGTGCGGCTGGGAACGCGCCATTGTTACACCGATTGCCGGTACTACCAGAGATACGCTGCATGAGGTGCTGGAGATTTCCGGCGTGAAAGTGCATTTGTTTGATACTGCCGGTATACGGCAAAGCGAAGACACCATTGAAAAGGTCGGAATTGAGCGCTCCTATATAACGGCTAAAGAGAGCGACGTCATTCTCTGCATTATCGACGCTGCAGAAAAAGAAGATCTTTCTTGGCTGAAAGAACAGGAATTTTTAAAAAAGAAACAAGGTATCTTTCTGTTTAATAAAAGCGACATAGCGGCAGCGCCGCCGCTTGCATTGCCTTTTCCCTGGCCGCAGGTAGAAGTTAGTGTAAAAACAGGGCAGGGAATGGAAAAAGTTATACAGTTTTTAGAACAATGTACCTCTGAAAGTGAAAGTGCCTCGGCACTGCCGATCACCTCACTGCGTCATTTTGAAGCATTGAAAGCGGCAAAAAAAGCTTTGACCAGCTGCCTGGAAGACATGCCTCCGGATATTCTC
>URTC01000144.1 GCA_900550765.1 uncultured Clostridia bacterium
ACTTTTCCCTACCAAATATTCCTTAATATGCTCTACCGCACCGGCAAGAGCTTTTTCTTTATATTCCAGCGTAGCTTCGCCCACACCGTCAATTCCCTCATCGGTATACACCTTTACAAACACCCAGTTGGTGCGAAAGCAATCTACATTAAATATTTTAATATCCGTAACCTTCATAGCTGTATCTCCTTATAAATTTCGGGAATCACCGCATTGGGCGCGGCAAAGGAAGCAAAATCAAAATCATCCAGCATCCCCCGGTGCAGGGGCACCGCTTTTTTTGCGCCGGTCTTTTGGGCAAAATCCAGGGCGTCCAACAGATTCATATTATTGCCCACTCCGTTTACCGGCAGGAACACCGCCTCTAAATTTGAGGGGATATCCGCAAAGATATCGGTATTATGCAGCGTATCGCCGGTAACATAATAGGTTTTACCTTCCGCCTCCAGCAGCACGCCGATGGCCTCAGGGTCGGAATGTACCGCACGTACGGAGAAAAAGCGTACATTCCCTTGCGTCCACCGGGTATGCGGCGCAAACCATATATAGTTGTGCTTGGCGCCGTATTTGCGGATGGGCGCAAAGCAGGAGGGCGCTACCAGACAAGTAACCGCCTTTTCTCCGGTAAGATAATGCTGCAGCGTTTCCTCATCGTAGTGATCCTGATGGTTATGGGTGCAGATAATCATATCCGGCTTTAACTTTAAAAAGCGTTCGTCCACCGGCACGCGGCGGAAGGAATCCGGGTTCAGCCGTTGGCAGCTGTTGGAAAGATAAGGGTCTATCACAATAGTCAGGCCGCCCGTTTCAAAGAGCAGGCCCGCCTGCCCCAACCAAGTAATTTTCATAAAACGTCTCCTTTTTTCACCAGCAGGCGGGAAGCCGCTCCCTTGTAAGGCAGGCAAAGCGTTTTCTCTTTTGCCTCATACACTGCGCCGGTGAACACATCCTGATACAAGCCATCCTCTTTTACCGTAAGCACGGTATCCGATAGGGAATAAACGCCCAAAAACAGGCTGTTTATATACACCGGCTCGTCTCCGTGCGCATAAATATGTACGCCTGCGCCCTCGGCAATATGCCGCAGCACACTGCCGGAAAGATTCCCCACCGCACTGTAACAGCTGGTATATTGGCTGAATTTTTTTATTCCCAGCGCTACTTTTTCGGTGTTTTCATAAATGCCCAGGGGCAGTGCGTCATGATCCTCAATAAAAAACCTTGGCTCGGGCAATTCCTCATACTTCAGCGCACCGTAATGCGTGCTTACCGTATCCTCCTGGCCGATAAACTGCACAACATTGATGTCCGTCAGGCTCTGCATCGCCGGCAGACCGCCGGTAAGGTAGTCCGGCGCGTACAGCCACAAAACCGTCCGTCCGCCGGTTTTTATTTTTTCATGGATATATTGCCGCTTTTGACCGGTAAGCGCAAAAGCATCCAAAAAAATCACCAGCTTATATTGCGCAAGATTGATTTTTTCCAAATCGCACATCGAATACAAATCATACGGCGCGCCCATCCGGGCAAGCCCCTCACGCTGCTTGCCCAGGCACAGCGTATTCAGTCCGCTGTTTTTATTTACGCCGTAAAGCGCTTCACCGGAAGCAATCACCAACACTTCGCTGACGCTCTTTTGCGGCTGCTTAGCATATTTTTGGGCAACTTTTATCATAGCACGGATGCTGCCCATCATCTCTTGGGAGTAAAACCACCCCTCAAACATATCAAACCACCACAGGGCGGCTCCCTTAGCGGCGCAAAGCATAAAATCGCGCTGCATAACATCCAGCGTTTCCGCCTGGTTTTTATACTTGCTGTCGCCCCCGGGAATCAAAATTCCGTCCACATCCGGCGGGGCTAAATGCGTAATATGGTCAAACTCCAGATAATAGAGCTTATCATGCAAATTCAGCGTATCATAGGTGACCATAAAAGCGCTGGTAGAATCTATTTTGCGGTAATCATAGGAGGAGGGTGAGGAAATCATATCAATATCCGGGCTGGTGAACACCTTTTCATACGCCAGGTGACCGTCGTTCCACAGACGCGGACCATTCAGCTCCAAAAGATATCCGTAGTATACGCCCAGCAGCTTTTTATGCTGCAGAACTTCCTGGGCACGGGCGGCAAAATACAGCACGCTGTCGGCGATCAGCTCGGCATGAAATTTTCGGTACTCCGCCACATTCTGTCGGCAGACTTCAGAAACAAACGCGCTGCCGGCTGCTCCATCCAGTTCGCTCTTGGTCGGAACTACGGCACTGCGATCCCCCATATACTCCCTAAAAGCTTCCTCCTTTATGGCATTGGGGGCTTCCTCATCAAAATGGCTGAACCATTCGGTCGTAAATCCGCAAAGCATAAAATAGCCTTATTAAAGTTCGCTGTACTTTTCCTCTACATGCTTCAGCACGGCCTTCAGATATTCCGCCGCTTCCTCCATCCACTGTGCGGTGGCGGCTGTGTGTGAAAGATGCGTGAACGTATTGGGGCATTCGGGGTGCGCCTCCAGCCACCAGGGGCGCGTATCCAGCTGTACCATCAGCGCAAAATAACAGCCGGGCGCGTTTTCCCTAAAAAGCTCGATCTGCCGGTCGATTACTGAAAAATCAAACCGATGCGGCCCAACCCAACTTTCACCGTAAAGAGAATACGGCACCTGAAGCATGCTGGTAAGGCCGCTGGTTTAAATACTGAACAGCTTTACCCCCGCGGCTGCAAAATCGGAAATATTTTTTGCCGTCGGCCGGAAAGACTTGAACGAAAGCGGCTCAAGAATTTGCCCGTCAATTTCGATTTTAAGCACGCCATTATATCTTTTTAACTGTACCTGCATAGCATAGTTTCCTTCTTATTTTTATTTTACGTACAAAAAGTACAACAACTAAATTATACCAAACTAAGCAGTATAAATCAAGGACAAAAACAATGCCTGCCCTGCCGGATAATTCCGCATAGAACAAAGGCTGCAAAAGATCCTGCCGCTTCCCGGACACGCAGGTCTTTAGTAAAAGATAAAAATTATTCTAAAAAAGCGGAGTTTAGGTATTGCCTTCTGCCCCGGCATATGATAGAATGAGTTGAAAACGGCCTAAACGGCCTGAAATTGAGGTGTTAAAATGAAAGTACAGACCTGGCTTGCCAACGAATTGACGTTTACAAGCACCAAGAAGTATGAAACCCCCTTCGAGGACGTGACGCTTGACGTTTGTTTTGCCTGCGGCAGAAAAACACTGCGTATTCCCGCTTTCTGGGATGGCGGTGATACCTGGCGCGTTCGTTTTGCGTTGCCTTCCGCCGGCGTATGGAATTACAAAACCGAATGTGATGACCCGGAAAAAAACGGACTTGCAGGTTCAGGCACCGAAGGGTGTGAAGCGTACAGCGGTCCGCTGGAAATTTATAAACACGGCTTTATCAAAGTGATTCCCAATGTACGGTATTTTGTATATGATGACGGCACGCCTTTTTTCTATTTAGGCGATACCCACTGGAATTTTGCCGTTGAGGAGTTTGACGAAGCCGGCGAATTTGCCGGAGATCTTAAGACCAATTCCCACTTTAAATACATTGTGGATAAGCGCGCAGAACAGGGCTTCAACGTTTATCAGTCCGAGCCGATCGGCGCAAAATACCATATCGGAAACGGCGTGGATGAAGAGGATATCAAGGGCTTTCAGGACCTGGACCGCCGCTTTGCCTACATTGCCGAAAAGGGCCTGGTGCACGCTAACGCCCAGCTGGTATTCCCGCATGAACTCGTTCAGTTTGAACGCTATGAGGATACGGCCTATTTAGAAAAGCTGGCCCGCTACTGGGCGGCCCGGTATTCGGCCTACCCCGTGCTGTGGACGCTGGGGCAGGAAGTGGATAATGACTTCTACTTTACCCGCGGTGATCAAAAACGCTTTACCAAGGAAAATAATCCCTTTAAAATTATTGCCAGGGGACTGCATAAAAATGACGCCTATAAGCATCCGCTGACCGCGCACATGGAATATTGCTCCATTCACTCCGGCCCCGGCGGCGACGGCACCTGCCCCACCACCACCTCAAACCGCGAGGTAGAAGGCCACAACTGGATCACCTACCAGAGGAGAACCGGCCTAGGTTCGCCCATGAGCTTTGAATTTGCAAAAGACGGCATGTTAAACGGCCAGGGCAAGGTGTGCATTCTCTATGAATCCCGCTATGACCACCTTTGGACCAAGCATTTCGGCGCGCGTGCCGAAGGCTGGTTTGCTTATCTGAACGGCCTGTACGGCTACGGCTACGGCGCCATTGATATCTGGCTGTACAAAAGCCGGTACGATATTGATAAAGAAAGCAACGACGGCGCCGAGGTGATCACGCCTGAAGATAAGCAGATTCCCTGGAGCAAGAGCGTGGAGTTTGAAACAGCCTATCAGGTAAATTACATGCGGGAATTCTTCCAAAAGCTGAAATGGTGGCGGCTGATTCCGCGGTTTGATTCCCCCGCCTACTTTAAAGCCGACGGCGAAAACTTTTATTCCATCGCTACCGACGAACGCAATACCGAGGTCATCTATTTCTATAACCAAAACTATGCGACCGGTATGCTGAACAATTTGGACGCCTGCGAATATACGTACCAGAGGTTTAACCCCCGCACCAACGAATATTTACAAAAGCACAAATTTACGCCCGATGTGCACCGCAGCTATCATCTGGAGCAAAAACCTGATAAAAACGATTGGGTCATTCTGATTCAAAAAATAAAATAATAAAAATCCTCCGCCATGCGGAGGATTTTCCCTATCGCTGAAATCCTTTCCTTCCACGCGGCTATCGCAGGGGTTTTCTTTACAAAAAGATGCGGCGCAGGTCTCCTGCACCGCATTTTTATCCTCTGCTTGCTGCCGTATTGAAGACAAATCCTTTCTGCTTATCCCTGGCTTCGCGCCATTCCGCAAGGATAAGCCGACGCAGACTCTGCCTCTTGGCTGCGGATACTGTGATATACACGGTATCCTCCCGCAAAATTATAACAGTTAAAACCGTTCTGCGTCAGAATCCGGCAAGCAATGTAACTGCGCAGCCCTGACTGGCACATTACATATACCGGTTTTGTTTTGTCGCTCTCTTCAAGCCTCTCCCTCAGCCTGTCAACAGGAATATTGATATCGAAGCCATCCGCATGTCCTCGGCTGTACTCTGCCT
>URTC01000145.1 GCA_900550765.1 uncultured Clostridia bacterium
TAACTATCCCTTTTTAATGGGACAAGGTGTATGGCTTGATTCCGATACGCTCGGCCCTGACGATGATATTTCTGAGGTTTTAAAACATGGCACGCTCAGCATGGGCTTTATCGGTCTGGCGGAAACCTTAAAAGCTTTGACGGGGTTCCATCACGGTGAAAGCGAAGAAAGCCAACAGTTAGGATTAAAAATCATCAGTCATATGCGAAATTTGATGGATATGCTCTCTAAGGAAACAGGTCTGAATTTTACGCTTTTAGCAACCCCGGCCGAAGGCTTGAGCGGACGGTTCATCAATCTTGATAAAAAGAAATTCGGTATCATTCCGGGAATTACGGACCGAGAGTATTATACAAATTCTATCCATATACCTGTATACTATCATATTCCGGCTTTTAAAAAAATCAAGTTGGAAGCACCGTATCATGAACTTACCACCGCCGGCCATATCAGCTACGTAGAGCTTGACGGTGATACCTGCAAAAATTTGGAAGCTTTTGAGTCTATCATCCGCTATATGAAAGAATGCGGAATCGGTTACGGTTCTGTATACCATCCGGTAGACCGGGATCCCGTATGCGGCTATACCGGCGTAATTAATGAGGTTTGTCCGCGCTGCGGGCGGCGTGAAGGAGAAGCCGTAAGTGTGGAAAAATTAAAAGAATTAAGAAAAAAATATCCGACTATGCCCCGCATATGCGGATGTGATTAATAAGGAGGAATCAGCAATGACAGTAAAAAATCAAAAAGCAGGAGAAGGCATTAAATTTGAACGGATCCGCCGGATCACCGGTTATCTGGTAGGTACTACCGCTCGCTTTAACAATGCCACACGTGCGGAAGAAAGAGACCGTGTAAAACATGGCGTTTATCCTTGACCTTTACGTCGAAGCGCCCGAATCTATTGTTGACGGACCGGGACTGCGCTACAGCATCTTTGTACAGGGCTGTCCGCATCACTGTCCCGGCTGTCATAATCCACAATCCCATTCTTTTGGCACGGGCTATAAAAAGACGACGGACGAACTTCTTTCATCCATAAAAGAAAATCCTCTGCTCGCGGGGGTTACTTTCTCCGGCGGAGAACCCTTTTGCCAGGCGGAAGCACTTTGCGAGTTAGCTCGTGCAATTAAAGCCTTAGGTTTAAATATTTATATTTATTCCGGGTATACTATAGAACAGCTTTTAGAAAAAGCCGTGCAAAATCCGTTTATCAAAGAGCTTTTGTATACCTGCGATACACTGGTTGACGGCCCGTATATAGAGCAGCAGCGGAATTTAGACCTGCTCTTTCGCGGAAGTGAAAATCAGCGCATCATCGATCTGCATACTTGGCCGGGCCTAAAGAACTAACTCCCGGCCTATTTATTGTATTTTCTTATTTTGAGCATGCTATTTAGGAAAGTAGATCATGAAAAAATTTCGAATTACCGATCAAAACAAAAAGAAAGTTGGTCTAGCTATTACCATAGCTATTGTGGTATTTTTAGTTTTGGTATGTATTGTAGTGGGAATTCCGCTTTTAAAATTTGCAAAGAATCCGGAACGATTTCGTATCTGGGTAGATTCTTTAGGCGTATGGGGCTATCTTGCTTTTATCGGCATTTTAGTCTTTCAGATCATCTTTGCTTTTATTCCGGGTGAACCCTTTGAATTATTGGCCGGTTACGCTTTTGGTGCCCTTGAAGGAACGCTGTTGTGTATGGCAGGGATTTTGATCGGCAGTCTTTTAGTGTTTACTTTAACAAAAAAATTCGGTGTAAAATTAGTAGAGTTGTTCTTTTCTATGGATAAAATACGTTCCTTAAAATTTTTACACAATAAGCAGCGTATGTATTTCATTACATTTCTCGTTTTTTTTATTCCCGGAACTCCAAAGGATCTGCTCTCTTACGTAGCAGGGCTTACGCCTATCAAGCTCGGACCATGGCTTTTATTAAGTACTGTAGCACGTATTCCCTCGGTACTTACCTCTATTATAAGCGGCGATGCTGTTGGAACACAAAACTATATCTTTGCGCTGACCGTTTTCGGCATTACCGGTGTACTCAGTATTACCGGATTACTAATCTATAATGCAATTTGCAAAAAGCATAATACAGAACAATAGCGCGCTTCTTTTTATAAAAACAGCTTTTATAAAACACAACCCCCGGAATTTTTTGCTCCGGGGGTAAATATTTATGGCTTAATTCTATTCAGCTTCTGCCTAATACGCTGTACGGCATTATCTACACTTTTTTTTGTAGTAGAAAGCGTTTGTGCAATTTCTTCATACGAGCGATTCTGCAGATATTCCGACAGTACCTGCTTTTCAAAAACAGAAAGCAAAGCATTTAAACGCCTCAAAACACTTTTTTCACTCTCTTCCGTAATAAGAATCTCCTCCGGATCAACACCTGCAACCTGCAATACCTCTCCAAGTGTTCGCCCTTCCTTATCATCTTTTACCGGATTATTCAGTGAAATATAGGTATTCAAAGGAATATTCTTTTTTGTATTCGCAGCTTTCAGTGCCGATATCAGCTGCCGGCGAATACAAAGAGAGGCAAAAGCCGGAAAACTATCATTTTTATCGGCATCAAAATCCAAAATAGCTCCCAGCAAACCAATCATTCCTTCCTGAACGAGATCCTCATAGGAAGCACCTACAATATAAAAGCTGCGGCATTTAGCGTGCACTAAGCCCTTATATTTCTTTAACAGTTCCTCCAGTGCCTTATTGTCCCCCTGCTGTGCAAGCAGAATAAGTTTCTCGTCCCCAAAGCCGCCCCTCACTGCTTCTCCGCACGCTGACGCAGGCAATCGTAAATCAAAATACCCGCGGCAACCGACGCATTCAGCGATTCAATATGGCCGCTTTGCGGCAAAGATACTAGGCAGTCACAATTTCGCTTTACCAAAGGCGAAAGTCCCTCTCCTTCGGCTCCGATCACCAAAGCGGCAGGACCTGTCATATCCACATGCGAATACCGCTTCCCCTCCATAGAGGCACCATATACCCAAAGCCCTTCTTATTTCAGCTATTCTATAGTTTGTGAAATATTGGTTACCCGAGCAATGCGCATATATTCAACAGCGCCCGCGGAACATTTTGCTACTACAGGCGTCAATCCAGCCGACCGCCGCTGGGGAATAATAACACCGTGTGCTCCTGCACATTCCGCACTCCTGATAATCGCCCCTAAATTCTGCGGATCACAAATTCCGTCAAGAACAACAAGCAAAGGCTGCTCTCCCCTTTCTTTAGCATATAGAAGCATATCCTCTATTGAAGAATATTCTTTTACCGCCACATAGGCAAGCACCCCTTGATGGGCACCGGTAACGGAAAGCCTGTCCAGCCGAACCCGCTCTACCTCCTGAATAACAGCGCCGTTAGCACGTGCGTCATATACGATCTCTTTTACCGGACCTTGAATTTCTCCTTTAGCAACCAGTAATTTTTCAATGGTCCGCCCGGCTTTTATTGCCTCACGAATCGGATTGCGTCCCTCTAAGATATTTTCTGCGCCCTCCTGCGCTCCCCTCTGCTCAAAAGTTTCAGCAGTCTTTCTGAAATCTGTATTTTGTTTCGGCATGTCATTGTCCCGTTTCCTAAAACGGGCATCTTTCTTCTGTTGGCCGGTTTTATAATTTTTTTTATTTTCAAACTGTCTCACGCTATTCCTCCCATATTTTTTGAATCAATCGGTCGATCCGCTCCTCCTCCTGCAGCAAGAACAAATATCCGAAAACCGCTTCCAACGCAGTAGCCGTCCGATAATCCGTTATATTTGCATTTTTAGGAACTGTTCCCGGGTGTGTATTTCTCCCCCGCTTGGCAATATAGCGTTCTTCTTCTGAAAGCATAAACTCAATTTTATAATACGCCTCCTTCTGTGCCGCAGCACAAACCATTTTCGCCGCCGCGCTGTGTAGAGAATGCGCATTCAAATCATGGTTAGCCACCAAATACGTGCGCATATATAAGCTGTAAACCGCATCGCCTATTGACGCTAAAACCAGCGGATTCAATTGACGTACCGTATTTCGGTCCTTTTGAAATTTCTGCTGCACTGCAGAAAAAATAAATCCCTCTATTCTCTATCATTCCCTTTATCAAAGATTCTCTGTTATTATAACAAAAAAACACGCTTATGTACAGTATAACAAGAAAATACATCGGAAAAATCTTCCGATGCTCTTATTTGTTGATACTTTATGTTGTAGTTATAAATTTATCTTTTGCAATTCTGTTGATGTACTCTGTTTCTTGCAAATTTATCTTATAGAATATTACTGTTGCAATCTGGCACTTGCAATATTTTTGTAAATATGTTTCAAGATAGTACTTTGGATATTTATGCGTTGTTTTTTTCTGCTTCATATGCTTCGCGGACAGCATGCGAAAGCTGGTCTACACAGGAAGTACCACGCATACCGCATTGAATGCCTTTTAAGCGGTCTTCAATCTGTGTGACGGTCAGGCCGTCAACCAGTGAGGCAACGCCTTGTGTATTACCATTACATCCACCTGTAAATGCTACATTTGTAATGACATCGCCATTGATATCAAAATCAATCTGGCTGGAACAGGTTCCTCTTGTTTTATAAGAATATCTCATAATAAATCCTCCTATTTTTGTATAAATTCTTCTTTAACGTTTTTTTATTGTTTCATATTATATTACTAAAGTTCTGTATAAGTGATCCGGCTAAACTTTATTTTGCTTTGTACATGATCTGTTTTATGCTGTGCGATGTGTGTTGTGTGTTGTGTCACATATCGCCTGTTTGGAAATTATGCAGAGGGGTGTCTTTTTAAAAGTTCATCGACAGCCGTTTTCATCACCTCGCCGATACTATCGTGAATGACAAGGTCTGCTTTTTGATCAGCTGAAGTTGTACTTTTATTGATCAGGACAAGATATTTTCCGTGAAAATAATCGATCAGACCGGCTGCCGGGTAGACAACTAAAGAAGTGCCGCCGATGATCAGTGTGTCGCATTTCTCAAGCAGGTTGGAGATTACGTTTAACTTGTCCGCAACCTTAGCGCCGCCCAGGATTGCTACGAACGGTCTTACCGGATTTTCTACTGCATTGCCGAGGAAGTCGATCTCTTTCTGCATAAGGTAACCAACTGCGTTGGTACCGCCCTTTGCGGTGATGAATTTGGTTAAGC
>URTC01000146.1 GCA_900550765.1 uncultured Clostridia bacterium
GGGAGCTGCCGAGCGCCAGCGAGGCTGAGGGAGAGAGGTTTTAACGCATTCTTTAATTTTTGCTCTTCCTTCTCTCTCCCTCCGTCAAAACTTCGTTTTGCCACCTCCCTCGTCAGAGGGAGGCTTGCTTATGTTCTGATCTGTCATTCTCCAAGTCTTCGGCAGAGGGCGATTTCTTTATGTTTTTCCGGGGGCTTAACGGAGAGCAGTTTCTTTGTATTTTGATCTGTTTTTTCTGGATTCTTCGGCAGAGATCGGCTTGAGGAGCTCTGTGCCAATTTCATTGAGGAAAAGCATGTTTTGATATAAACAACCATACATTGTTTTTTGTCCAAATCAAACGATTTTCCATATTCGCAATCTTTTTTCTCTATCTGCTGCGTATAGGATTTGCTATAATATTCATGTATTTAGAGCTTCGGATCCCTGCTTGCGGTATTTTCCCGGCGGCAGTCCTGTTTCTCGGGTAAAGACCCTTGAAAAATAGCTTTGGTCGGGAAAGCCGCAGGCGACGGCGATGTGATATACCGAAGCGTCCGTAGCGGCAAGCAGCTTTTTTGCCTGCTCGATGCGCGTCTGTATTAAAAAACGGTTGATAGAAATGCCGAAGGCAGTTTCAAAGGCGCTGATCACTGTGGATTTGCTGTAATGAAAATGGGCGCACAGTCCGTTGATTGAAATTTTCTGTGCATAATTTTTTGCAATATACTGTTTGATGCTTTCGGCCAGATTCCCTCTGGGCGTTTCCACAGCGTTAGAAAGCGTTAAATATTCGGCACAGACCGTCATAATTTTACAAAAGGCGTTTATCGCTTGGGTTTCTAATACCGGAATTTTTGCAAGCGCTTCCTTTAAAGAAGATTCAGCGCTGTAGCCGGCAGCGGCAGAAAGAAGCTCCTGCCGATCCTTTTCCGCTCCGTGCAAGACCTGTCCCATCATGAGATAGCCGGCGGGCACGCCGAAATTGTATAACGGGTGCACTGCTTCAAAAAGGCCGAAGCGGCATTTGTATACATAGCTTTTTCCGGTTTCTGCCGCTGCTTTAAACGCCGCTTTATCAGCTTGGAGGCAGCATTGCCGAGCCGCAGGATTTTTTTGAATCAGTGCACAAAAAGGGGAGATTTTTTCAGGATAGGCTGCCTTTTCATTAAAATCCATATCATGCAGTGAAATGCGAAAGCCGGAAACCTCATGCAGAGCCTTGAGCACCGATAAAATATTAGAATTCATAGCGTTCACCTTGTAAAAAAGTATTAAAAAAACGATAATACAAAAATGATTATAATATAAAATAAAGAAAAAGGAAAGTCTGTTTTTATGGAAAATATCAAAAAAGTTTTGCTTGCCTATGGACTTGATCCGCAAAGGGCAAACTACCAGCCCTATGGCAGCGGACATATTAACGATACGTATCTGGTAACGGAAGAAAACGCCTACATTCTTCAGCGGATCAATACCCGTATTTTTAAGGATGTGGAAGGGCTGATGCGCAATATTTCGCTGGTTACCGGCTTTTTGCGGGAAAAGATCCTTGCCCGGGGCGGCGATGTTTCCAGGGAAACGCTGACCCTGCTGCCAAGCACCGGGGGAAAAAATTATATCACGGATGAGAACGGAAACTGCTGGCGGATGTACGGTTTTATTGCCGGTGCGGTCAGCCTGGATCAAGTGCAGACGCCGCAGGAGTTTTATGCCAGCGGTGAGGCCTTTGGAGCTTTTCAGCGGCAGCTGAAGGATTTTGATGCATCGCTTTTGACCGAAACGATCCCTGATTTTCACAATACGCTGAAGCGGTATGAGGCATTTCTTGCAGCGGAAGCCGAAGCCGCGCCTGCGCGCAGGCAAACGGCCATACGCGAGATTGAATTTGTCCGGCAGCGGTTTGAAGAAATCGCATCTATTCAGGCAAAGAGCCGGATGCTTCCGCTTAGGGTAACGCATAACGATACCAAACTGAATAATGTCATGCTGGATACCGTCACCCGCCGGCCGCTGTGCGTGATTGATTTAGATACCGTGATGCCGGGTACCGCGATCCATGATTTCGGTGATTCGATTCGTTTCGGCGCGAGCACTGCCGCGGAGGATGAAACAGACCTGAAGAAGGTTACGTTGGATCTGACGCTGTTTGAAGCGTATTCCCGCGGCTTTTTAAAGGGCTGTGCCGGTACGCTGACAGTACAGGAGAGGGAAATGCTGCCCGAGGGGGCGCTGATCATGACGCTGGAATGCGGAATCCGTTTTTTGACCGATTATCTGCAAAACGACATATATTTTAAAATCCACCGGCCCGGACATAATTTAGACCGCTGCCGTACACAGTTTAAGCTTGCAGCGGAAATGGAAAATAAGATGGATGCTATGCGCGGGATTCTCGCGCAAATAGAATAAAAAGGAGTGTGCAGTCTTTATGGTAAGAACCCGAATTGTATCCTCGCTGGAAAAATGCTTTTTGGATACGCCCCCCGAGACTTTTGAGGCAATACAGGAGGAACGGATCTTTCAAAATCAGAGATATTCGTTTCAGCTGCTGGCTGCCGGCGATATTGAGGAGCGGATCCCCGTTTTGCCTCAGATTGAGGCCGGGGAACTGACTCCGTATATAACGGTGCGTGAGGTCGTCAATATTCCCGTGGATTTTCCCGCCCCGGCAGAACATGATGACGGCTATTTGCGCGATACGCCGGGTCTGTATCCCGATTTGCTGCGTCCGCTGCATTATGACGGACGGATATGGATGGTTCTGGGACAGACGCGCGCGCTGTGGATCGACATCGTTCCCAACGGAGCGATCACGGGACGTTTTCCGATTACCATTAAGCTGTTTTGTGACGGCGCGTTTAACTACGGTATCGGGGGGCTTTTGGCCGAGGAAACCTTTACTGTGGAGATTCTGCCGGTATCGCTGCCGCCGCAGGAGCTGATCTTTACCCAGTGGTTTTATGCTGATTGCCTGGCTGACTTTTATCAGGTACCGGTATTCAGCCAGCGGCACTGGGAGATTTGCGAAAATTTTATGCGCACGGCTGTCGCCGGCGGGAGAAACATGATGCTGACGCCGGTATTCGGGTATCTGCTGGATACCTTTCCGGGCAGACACCGTACGCACGTACAGCTGGTAGATGTCTTTTTGGAAGACGGGCAGTATCGTTTCGGTTATCAAAACCTGGATAAATGGCTGGAGTTGTGCAAAAAATGCGGTGTAAAATACTATGAAATCTCCCATCTGTTTACACAATGGGGGGCGTCCTTCGCGCCGACAGTGGAGATAACCGAAAACGGGGAGAAAAAGCGCTGCTTCGGATGGGAAACCGATGGCGTAAGTCCGGAATATGCAGCGTTTTTACGGGCGTTCCTTCAGGATTTTCTGCAGCATATGCGCGCGCGCGGCGAGGACAAAAAGTGCTGGTTCCATCTTTCGGATGAGCCGCAGAAGGAGCACTTGGAGCATTACAAAAAGGCAAAGGCCATCGTTGCGGATTTATTGCAAGGGTATCCGATTATTGACGCACTTTCCAACTATGATTTTTACGCCCAGGGGCTGGTAGACCGGCCGGTGCCGGTGCTGGATCATCTGCAGCCGTTTCTTGAAAACCGTGTGCCTGAGCTTTGGACATATTACTGCGGCGGAAATCCGGCGGGGTACAGCAATGCGTTTCTTGCAATGGCGTCAGCCCGAACACGCTTTCTCGGTACGCAGCTTTATAAGTATGATATCAAAGGCTTTCTGCATTGGGGATATAATTTTTATAACAACCGATGGTCGTTTGAACATATCGATCCGTTTTTAACTTCCAGCGGGGAATATTTTGCAATAAGCGGGGATTGTTATTGGGTATATCCCGAAAGAGACGGAACCGCCTTGGAATCCCTGCGGGCGGCAGTATTTTATCAGGGGCTGGAAGATCTCCGTGCGATGAAGCTTTGTGAAAAATATTACGGCAAGCAGCGTGTTGTAGAAGAGATTGAGGCAATTTGCGGTCCGGTAAAATTTTCTGCCAGTATAAGCAAAACCGCGGTAATGCGGCGCATCCGAAAGCGGATCGACGATATGATTTTTGAAGCGGCGCTGCAATAGCGGAATGCTTTAGGGTAAAAAAAAGACCTGCCGCTTTAAAACCGGCAGGTTCTTTTGCCTTACTGGATAATTTTGATGCTGCCGATCAGCGGAAGTTCTTTGGCCTTTCCCTGTGCGGCGTTTACAATGCCCAGAATCATAAATACGAGCAGTGCAATGCTTAAAAGCACGGAGATCAGCCAGCCGATCACGGGAATCCAGAGCAGAATGCCGCTTGCAATCCCTACCAGGATATCCGCTAAAAAGAGCACCAGACCCTGATTGGCATGGAAGCGTGCAAATTTGGAATCTTTTGCTGCCAGCAGCGGCACCAGAAATAGAATGCCGATATAGGCAAGAACAGCCATGATTTTGTTGTTCTGGATATCCGCCGGATCAAACTCACCGGTGGTATCCTTGGTGTTGGTAAAGGTATTTACCGCTGCGTTAAAGCTGTTTTGAGTGTTGTTCTGCTGGGTGCCGTTTTGTGCGGTATCATTTACCGCCGCACCGCAGCTGGGGCAAGCGCTGCTGCCCTCGGGGATCTGTGTGCCGCATTTTCCGCAAAATGCCATATTGAATTACCTCCGTAAAAAAATAATTTAACAGAATCCAACGGGATTTCGGTACTGTCTTTTATACAGCAGGAACGCTATACCCGCACCAATGAAAGGATGTTTGCTGTATCAAAATTCATTAATAAAAGTATAATATCAAATTCATTTGTTGTCAACCTGCAACTGTGCTTTTATAAAAAATTTTCCGGCAAGGGATATACACGGCCGGGCGCTTTCGGCTGATAAGCGGGTTCCTATCGCTTCAGGATAAAGTTTGGTACTATAGCACTATGCAAATTTTTTGCTGATTTTTGCCTTTGAACAAGATTTGCAATGGAATTTCTTTTATGGAGAAGGTATACTATAAAAATATATTAAAAATATATTGTTTTTATTACGGAACGGACGAGTGTGTTTCTTGGGCTGTAGCGTAGGGGATAGAAAGGATATCGTTTATATTCTGGAATATACGCAAGCCTCCCTCTGATGAGGGAGGTGTCAAAACGCAAGGTTTGACGGAGGGAGAGAAGGAAGAGCAGCAGCCAAATCAT
>URTC01000147.1 GCA_900550765.1 uncultured Clostridia bacterium
CGTGCGGCGATGACCGCGGATTTCCGCGTCATCCCGCAGACCGCCCAGGCTCATTCGTACAAATTTTCTGCCCACGGCCTTAGCAATGGATTTAGCAATGGAGGTCTTCCCTACGCCGGGCGGGCCCACAAAGCAAAGCACCGGTCCACGCATCGAGCGGGAAAGCGCACGCACGGCTAAATATTCGATGATCCTTTCTTTGACTTTTTCCATGCCGTAATGATCGTCATCCAATATTTTTCTGGCGTTCTGAAGATCCAGGTTATCTTCCGTCTGTGTTTTCCAGGGCAGCTCCAGCAGGCACTCGATATAGGAACGCAAAATCGCGCTTTCGGGCATTCCCTGGGGCATCTTTTCCATTCTGGAAAGCTCTTTTTCGGCCTTCTTTTTTGTTTCGGCGGGCATTTGGCTGGCTTTAATCTTCTGCAGCAGTTCCGCCGCGGCGGATTCATCGTTATCTCCCAGCTCGCGGTGGATTGCCTTTATTTGTTCATGCAGGTAATAATCGCGCTGCGCCTTGTCCATCTGTACCTTTACGCGGCCGCGTACGCGTTCTTCTAAGCCATAGATTTGATTTTCGGTGTTTAAAAAAGAGTAGAGCATTTCCATCCGTTCGATGGGATCCAGTGCTTCTAAAAGCTCCTGCCGTTTTTCCATGGTATCGATGACCGCAGCGGCTATCGTATCAGCCGCCAGCCCCGGTGTGCGCATATTTCTTACGGCGGTTACCACATCACTGGGAATTTTTTTGCCGTTTTTATTGAAAAGCTCAAATTCGCCGATCATCAGGCGCATATGTGCTTCAGCATCAATGATATCGTAATCTGCCGGTTCTTCTACGGGCTGTATGCGGCCGCAATAGCTAAGGCCCTCATAGGAAAAGCTCTCGATTCTGCCGCGCTGTACGCCCTGGGCTACGATGCGGATGCCCTCACCCGGCATCCGTATCATTTGCTTGATGCGCGCAATCGTACCGATTTTAAAAATATCGTCTTCCGTCGGTTCCTTAATGCCGGCATTTTTCTGGGCTACCAGCATCACAAGGCTGTCGCCGGCCATAGCCTCTTCGATTGCAGAAACTGCACGTTTCCGTACAGCTTCTACGTTTACCGTCATATTAGGAAAAACTACCACACCGCGCAGCGGCAGGATCATCATTGTTTTTTCTTCCGACATACCTATTCAGCTCCTTTCACAAAAAGCGTTAACTATTATACCCAAATTTTTTTATTTGAGCAACTCTGCGGGGATTTTTATTTTTTTTCATCTTCAGAGGCATCCTTTTCTTCACCCGGAGCCTCATTTTTAGGCTGTGCGTCCTTTCCTTGCCGCGCACGCTCCATAGCTTGTGCCACAACGTCGCGTATTTTTTCCTGGATGCCGCTCTGCTTTTCCAATTCAAAGTATTCCGGAACCAGAAACATCCACATACAAGCGCCTGCTATGATCTGCATAACGGCAGCGATTCCGGTAAGGGCAAGACCCACTGCGGGATCAGACATGCAGAACATACCGAATATCTGTAAATAGGAAGGAATTAGAAAAGTAGCGGTTACCCAAGGAATGATATGCAGTGCCTGCCGAAAACTTCTGCCGCGCAAAATTTCCCGCGCATAGCTGAAGGAAAGCATCAGACGCGTGCGCCCGATACATACGGTAATACTGGTGTAATAGATATATAACAGCAGCCAGGAAACCAGTAAAGCAATTACTATCAGCTGCAGGACAGCCAAAGAAAGCGAGATCGCCAGCCCTGTTGAACCGAAAATATGCGTGACGATTGTCATTGAAAAGGCAGAAGAAACCATCAGTGACTGTGCCAGCTGGCCAATCCAGTTATAGAAGATGCTGACCACTACCATAGGAAGGATTTTTCTCAGGGCTTGACGGATCATTCCGCCTGTTTCAGCGGTTTGTTTTTTTACCAGTAAGTTCAGTGCCAGCAGGATTACAAAGATATCGATAAAAATGCCCAAAAAATATCCGATGAGCTGCAGTACGGTGTCTGCAGTGGAAAAAGAACTGTCCGTCAGCGGTACAGCGTTGGCGTAAGCCTCGTAAAAAGCATTCCAATCCTTTTGCTGCCAGGACATCATGGTTGTATAATCAAACGTATCCAGCACAGAATAATCAATAGTAAAATCCTTGTACAGTACAAAGGCACAGTAGCAGCTGATCAGCAAAACAGGGATCAGTACCAATACTACGGCGGCCATGAATTTTCCCTGCGACTGTTTGATCAGCTCTTTCATTTTTTGAAACGAGCTTTTAAATGAGACCGTATTTTTCAATCTTTTTAACTCCTTTGCCGGCAAAGTGTCTGTAGGGGAAGCACGCCTTCCTTAAAAATATATCATACAAAATTTTTTACATTCTGTAAAGTACAGGCATGCCGGATATAAAAGATTTCACAAACATTTCTTTGTTGTAACACACAATAAATAATTGCAATTAACCGTTTCCTATTGTATAATATAAAAATGAGGTGATGTGTTATGTTTCCTGCCGAAAGAATCAGGCTGTTAAGAACTGAAGCCGGACTTACGCAGGGGGAGCTTTCTAAATATCTGGGAATTGAGAGGTCCACCCTAACAAAATATGAAACCGGCGAGCGCCGGCCGGATATGGACCAGCTTTGTAAAATAGCTGACTTTTTCGGCGCTTCGGTGGAATATCTGATTGGCCGGGATGATGCCGCAGATATCTGCAGTCTGCTGGAAGGTCCTTCGGTACTTACCTATAAGGGAAAAATTTTAACAAAAGCCCAGCGCAAAGCGCTGAATAAGGCGATAGAAAAATTGATGGAGTAATTTATGAAAAAACTGATCCCTTTGCTTTTACTGCTGCCGCTGCTGTTTGCCGGCTGTAAACAGAACGTGGAACATGTTGCCGTACCGCCGCATCAGGTGATGGGAGTAAGCATTGAAATTCCTGAAAATATTTCCGGTTTGGCAAAAGCATATTTCGAAGCTACAGATATGACCGTTAACGCTGTGATCGACGCTAACCTGAAAAAAAAGCCGGAATTTATCTCTTTTGAATTTTCCAGTGATGTAAAACTCAGTGATGCGGAAAAGGATTTGCTGCTTTCTCTTTTTGCCTGCTATGATACGGAGATTTCCGACGGCGGTATCCGTTCGGAACTTACAGATATTGAGCGGGGCATTACTGTGGGTTACGGATCTATTGATCAGACGCAGACCAGTGACTGTGACCTGACGATTCCTATCAAAATTTATTACGGCAGATATTTTTATACGTATTGCAGCGATTTTATTAAAGACGGCGAAGAATATGTTCTGTTCCGTTTTGAAAATCTAAATCGTACGCGCTATTTGTTTTGATTTGCTCTTCCGAAGCGCCTGCGGTGTATAAAATAATCGTATAAGCCAGTTCTAATCCCCTCGGCATAGGAATATTTTTTAATAAAGTATTCCCAATGCGGAGGTTTTTTTATGTTTGATTCTTCTATCGAACAGCGTGCTGTGGAGCTTGCCGCTTATATTGTGCAGACACAGGATACTGTGCGCGGTGCGGCAAAAAAGTTCGGCATCAGTAAAAGCACGGTACATAAGGATGTTACCCAGAGGCTGGAGCATATAAATGCCCCTCTGTTTCAGCAGGTAAAAAAAATACTGGAAGAACATAAGGATGAACGGCATATACGCGGCGGCATTGCAACAAGAGAGAAGTATAAGGCTTTAAAGGAAAAATGTTGAATCCGATCTCTTTCCAGGCTAAAGAAAAGGCAGGCTTTTAGCGATGCTTATAGAGCAAAAGCTGGGCAGGCCGTTACTTTTCCAGCCGGGCGCGAATTCGGCTTACCTCTTCTTTCGGTGCGGAAAAGGTGAGCTGTGTTCCTTCCTTTAAATGCTCAAGGGAAAGAATGGTTCCCTTTGCATGGATATAGGCCAGGATATCGCCTTTCGTATACGGAACAAACACGGTGGCTTCACAGCGTGTTTCCTTTAAAGCTTCGGCAATGCGCTGTTTTAATTCATCTATTCCTGTTCCTGTTTTTGCAGAAATATAGACGGCATCCTTTACGGCAGGAAGTTCTGCGGCGGAATCTATTTTATTAATTACAGTGATCCTTGGAAGCGCCGCCGCACCGATCTGCTCTAAAACTGTTTCCACAGCAGCCATTTGCGGGAACAGCTCTTTACTGGAACCATCACATACATGCAGCAGAAGATCAGCAAAAACAGCTTCCTCTAAGGTGGAACGGAAGGCCTCTACCAATTGATGCGGCAATTTTTTGATAAATCCTACTGTGTCGGTGATGCAGATTTGGACATTTTTTTCGATCTCACACCGGCGTGTCAGAGGATCGAGCGTAGCAAACAGTTTGTCCTCGCAAAATACGTCGCAGCCTGAGAGTGCTTGCAGCAGTGTGCTTTTGCCGGCGTTAGTATAGCCTACCAGCGCTACCTGCGGAAGCTCTTGTTTCTTTCGCTGTTTACGCATAAGACCGCGGCGTTGGGAAAGCTGGGAAAGCTGTGTTTTTAACTCGTAGATTCTACGGTTGATATGGCGCCGATCGGTTTCCAGTTTTTCTTCTCCCGGACCGCGGGTGCCGATGCCGCCGCCTTGCCGGGAGAGCGCCAGTCCTTCGCCTTTTAACCGGGAAAGCCGGTATTGCAGCTGTGCCAGCTCTACCTGCATTTTTCCTTCCCGGGTAGCTGCACGCAGGGCGAAGATATCAAGAATCAGCGCCGTTCGGTCGATGACGCGGATACCCAGCTCTTCCTCCAGCATTCGCTGCTGTGCAACGGTCAGATCGTCGTCATAGATTGCCAGTTGGATGTTTTGAGCCTGTACGGTAAGGGCAAGTTCAGCGATTTTTCCCTTTCCCAGCATGCCCGAAGCATTTTTTTGTATGGCTTTATATACGGTCTCACCGCCGGCAGTATCGGTAAGCCGCTCTAATTCTTCAAGGGAGGCAGCGTCATGTCCCATCAGCAGCACGCGTTCTCTTGCAGGTTCCTCTGTGCGGATCGCTTCATGGCGAATCTGCCTGTCTGCGTCTTTTATTGCCGCAAGCCATTTTTCCTGGGGAATTGCGGAAACATTTTTTGCTGTAAACAGCGCAAAACCCTGTTCGCTTTGATCAAGTACGGCGGCGGAAACCTCGGTAGTTCCGTTTTCATCCACGCCTATG
>URTC01000148.1 GCA_900550765.1 uncultured Clostridia bacterium
CGAGGCCGAGCTTTTCCAGAGAGGCCGCAAATGCCTTCTTTGCACCTTCATAGCAGACATCTGTGATCCAGAGCTTAGTCGTAATGAACAGTTCATCTCTAGGAATACCGCTGTCTTTGATGGCCTGCCCGACAGCTTCTTCGTTGCCATAGGCCTGTGCCGTATCAATGGAGCGATAGCCTACACTGATTGCGTCCAGTACACAGCGTTCGCATTCTTCGTTTGATACCTGATACACGCCGTAGCCCAGCTTCGGCATTTTGATTCCGTTATTCAAAGTTACATATTCCATAATCCATCTCTCCTTATTTTACATTTTTATAATCTTCATTTCTTACAGGCTCGCACCATTGGGTATGTGTGTTTTCTCCCGGTACTTCCACCGCAAGATGAGAAAACCAACTGTCTGAAGCTGCGCCATGCCAGTGTTTCACGCCTGCCGGGATATGGATAACATCGCCGGCTATCATACAGATCGGTTTTTGGCCCCATTCCTGATAAAATCCCCTTCCTGCAACGCAGAGCAAAATCTGACCTCCCCCTTGATCAGCGTGATGGATATGCCAGTTATTCCGACACCCCGGCTCAAAGGTCACATTGAAAATACCCACCTGCTCTTTAGATATGGGAGCCAGATAACTTTGCCCTGAAAAATACTGCGCAAAGGGTTCGTTTGGCTGCCCGATCGGAAACAGCATAGACTTTTCATAAGCAGCCTTTTCGTCTGTTTTATCTGCTTCCTCTTTCCAAATATCTTTTGCCAAGCGAAAAGCCGCCCACGCTTTAGGCCAGCCTGCATAAAAGGCTGCGTGTGTGATGATTTCGGCGATTTCGCTTTTTGTAATACCGTTCGCTTTTGCCATTTCCAAATGATGCGCAAAAGAGGTATCGGTAAGCCCTTGCGAGAGAAGCGCTACCACGGTTATCAAAGAGCGTTCTTTCAAAGAAAGTTTGTCCTCTCGGCTCCATACCTGACCGAAAAGCACATCGTCATTGAGTTCTGCAAATTTAGGAGCAAATTCTCCGAGGGCGGTTCTTCCCGCCGTTTGCTTTATTGACATATTGTTCCCCTCCTAAAAATATTGAAGTGTCAGAATTCTTCTGATAACAATTGAACTAGCAAGAACACCTTTTTTATATACTTTTTCCCATCTTATAGGCTTCAGCCATAGCGGGCTTGTTCAGCACCGTGCCTTTTTCATAAACACCCGTACCGTAAATAACCCCCATCTCCTTTGCTCCGTTTACGCAGTCAGCATAGCCGCGGAAACAGGCAAGAGTAGTCTCCATAGATGCTCTCTCCTCATCCGCCGCGGTCATAATATAATAAAATTCTTTGTTTTTAACCTCCAACCAGCGGGCAACTGTTCTGTCAATAACCGCCTTCAACTGTGCGTTAATAGAATAGAAATAAACAGGACTTGCTAGCACGAGTACATCGGCATCAATTATTGCTTGCAAGATTTCCGCCATATCGTCTTTATAAACACACTCACCGCCGTGTTCACGGCAGAAATAACAAGCGCGGCAAGGTGATACTTTTTTATCTGCAATGTTGATTTTGATTACATTGTTGCCGGATTCTTTTGCTCCGCGCATAAATTCATCACAGAGCAGATCGGAATTGCCGCCTTTGCGGGGACTGCCGGATAAAATCAATACATTTTTCATTATTCAAATTCTCCTTATTTATTGTTATTTTTTATAGCCAAGTTCATTCAGCCACTCATCAACTGTACTTTCTGCCTCTGCTATATTGTTGCCCGCATAGGTAAAATAATTGTGAGTTAATACGGTTGAATCCGGGCAAAGCTTTTCTATCGTAGAGATACTGCTTGCACCCGATGAACTGCCGTTATGCGTAAAGAACGGAATGATTGTTTTTCCCGATAAATCATATTCTTCAAGGAAAGTCCAAACAGGCATAGGCAAATCGTACCACCAAATTGGGAACCCAATAAAGATAACATCGTATTTTGCCATAGTTTCTTTCTCTATGTGAGAGGAAAGCGGCGGGCGGGTACCGCTATTCAGCTCGTCTTGTGCTCGATCAAATACATCATCGTTTGTATAATTGACTTCAGGGATAATTCTGAATATTTCTCCCCCCGTTTTATCGGAAATCCAATTTGCAACTTGTTGTGTGTTGCCTGACCACGAAAAATAGGCTACCAAGATATCAGAATCTCCTGTAACGCTTTTTTCGGGGATGCTATCGGCAGAATCTTCTGTATTGTTACCTGTAGCATTATTATTGCTCACCGCAGTATTGATATGATCCGCAGCGGCATCGTTATTCTTTTGACCGCAGGCAGAGAGAGAAAGAACAACGCACGCACATAAAACAAGTTAAATCATAGGGTTCAATATTTTCTTCATAGTGCCTCCTTAAATTTTTCTTTTTGATTTTTATCTGATTTACCTTTCATTCGCAGCAGCTTCTTGCCGTAATAGGCTAAACTTACAAAGGCAGACGACATAGCGATTGTTTGAAAATAGTATCCTGCCGCAGATTTTGTATTATCAAAAAACTTGAACTCGGTAAGATAAAACAGCTCTTCGTAAAAGGCTCTGTCAATAAATACATAAATGCCATATGCCGCCAATACAACGGCCATAATTTGACCTGCCCGCAGAATCGGCCTTCGTTGTTTGAGTTTGTTTGCAAAAGACGTGAAATGCAATCCTAAATGCAGACTCATCAGCACAAACGCCCAAGCGGTTGTTACAAGGTGAAGCGTTCTGCCTATTCTTGCACCGCGCAAATTCAAAAAAGCAAAAACTTTTCCCGAAACCAGTACCGAGCTTACCATACAACACAGCATAACGACAAGCAACGCAATATTAATAACCGTTGATACTATCCTCAGCGTTGTGTATTTTCCTTTCAAAAGGAATTTATACCAACGGAAATTCAGGATATTGTGCGCAACAAACAGGGCAAATAATGTTATCCCGATCCATTCGTGTAATCCATCCGACCACAGGTGTTCTTGCATAAGGGCAGCAAAAATCAAATACATTATAATATCAAGGATGATTTTTACAACTCGCTTGTATTGCATTTTCGTTACCCCCATATCCAGCGCAGCCCATTGTAAAAATACAACATAGCGTAATAACCGGAATGATCGCCGTCGGATTCAAGGTAATAGAGATTGCCTTCTGCTTCATTATCAGCAAAACGGAAAATACCGCTGTCGCTTTTCGCCATAGCGTCGATTCCGCTTTTAAAACCTGAATAAGCGAAATCGTTTGTACCCGAAGCGGCAAAAATAAAGAAATCGTTCCAATCGTGTCCTGAACTTTCAACAATACTCTCGTAGGTTTCTACGCTTGATGCCGGACCGCCGCTTGACGGCATAAAATAGCGGAAGAAATCAAGGCAATGTTCAAAAGTGCGCCAAGTCGCCATAGAACCCATTGAAAATCCGCAAAAGGCCCGATAATCACGAGACGCGGCAATCGCTTCAGGGGTAGTATCCTCCGCATAAGTGCTGTATTTGCCCTCCACCGCAGGAATAAGGTCATGGATCAACTCGTTGTGATAATTGTCAGTGAGTTTGATGGCAAGGCTGTAATCACCGCTGTCTTCCGGACTTGTGTTGTTGTAGGTAGGGCAAACAACAATCATTGGCCGAATTTCACCATTCGCAATGCCATGATCGAGAATGTGTTTCATTCTTTGCGGCTCATCCGGACTGCCGAGGTAAGCATATTCGTTGCTCCAACCGCCGTGCATAAGGTAAAATACGGGATATTTCTTATTTTCATCATAGCCATACGGCAAATAAATCACCGCGTGTTTTTCAAGTTTTTGACTTTTTTCTTCGTATGAAAAAGATTCGTATGTATCGTAATAGAGGTCCTGCAAAGTCCCCTGCTGTTCAGCTTCACTCAAATAGCTGGCGGGAATATCAATGAGTGAATCAGGAAATCGGTTTCCGCTTTCGCTTATATCCGAAGGCGTACTGCTGTTTTCAGCCTGCACATTATTGCTTTTGTCCAAGGAATTGGAAACGAACGGGGTACAAGCCGATAGAAAAAGAGCTACCGCTATTAACATTGCAACAAAGATAGTATATTTTTTCATAACATTAGTTTTTAAGGCTTTCTACCCAAGCAATCACTTCATTTTCATCGGTACCGGAGGAAAAGCGCCTTCCCTCCAACCAATTTCCCTCTCCCGCCATTTCCGCAAGCAGCCTGCCGCTTTCACCTAATCCCGAGCTTGCTGAGGTTGCAAAAGGAATAACAGTCTTGCCTGTGAAGTCGTTCGTTTTGATAAAGCCGTCAACGGGCCAAGCGGCAATGCCCCACCAAATCGGATAACCGATGAAAACAGTATCGTATTCTTCCCAATGATCGACTGTGCTGCTTACAAGCGGTACATCACCGGGATTATCGTGTTCACGCGAAACACGGCTGTTGTCGTCCGTATAGTCCAAATCTTCGTTGCTGTAGGGATCAACGGGCTCAAGTTTGAATAAATCGCCGTTTGTTGCTGCTGCAATTGTTTTTGCCACATTCTCGGTGTTGCCTGTTGCAGAGTAATAGACAACTAATGTTTTCCCTGTTTCATCGATGGAATTTGACATTGCTGCAGAAGAAGATTCCTGCTGTTCAAAACCAAGGGATTTCACCCACGCAATAATTTCCTGTTCTGCATCTTGAATATCGTTACGGGAAATGGATTTCCCCTCTATCACCTCGGCGTTTGGCTCAAGTTCTTGAATTGTAGAAACAGTACCCGAAAAACCGCTGACACAGTGAGTATTAAAAGTAATAATGTTTTTTTCTGAAAAATCGTATTCATCAAAGAAAGAATATAATATCATTGGCATATCGCCCCACCAATTCGGATAGCCGATAAAGACGTTTTTATAGCTTTCAAAATTTTCGATTTTATCTTTGATTTTCGGTCTTGCCTTGTCATTCTGTTCTTCCTTCGCAAGATCAACAAGGGTGTCATGATCCGTGGGATAAGGTATTTCCGGCTCAATACGAAAGATGTCTGCACCAATAGTTTCCCTGATAACATAAGCCATATATTGCGTATTGCCAAGCACCTCGCCGTCAATAACAACTACACTGTTATCTTCTTCGGTGGTCATATTATCGGGATTGGTAGTTTCAGGCATTGAGAAATACAC
>URTC01000149.1 GCA_900550765.1 uncultured Clostridia bacterium
GAGGGTCTTGAGGATACGGATGTGGTGATCTAGTGGGGGCATATGGCACATCATCTGGTGCCGGATGAGGTGGCAGTAAGGGGACAGCAGGCGGTGCTTTCGGGCATGGGACTTGTGGTGCTGCACAGCGGACACCATTCCAAAGTGTTTAAGCTGCTGATGGGAACGCCATGCAGTCTTTCCTGGCGGGAAAACGGAGATATGGAGCGTGTGTGGGTGATTGATCCGAGCCATCCCATTGCGCAAGGGATTGACCGCTATTTTGAATTAGAGCACGAAGAAACTTATGCCGAGCCGTTTTCGATTCCTGAGCCGGCTCATCTGGTATTTGCCGGCTGGTATTAAGTCGGCGAGCTTTTCCGGAGCGGCTGCTGCTATCATCGGGGACATGGAAATATCTTTTATTTCCAGCCCGGACATGAGAGCTTCCCTACCTTTTATAATAAAAACGTACAAACGGTTATTCAAAACGCTGTGCGGTGGTGTGTGCCGGTAATTCGAAAGGGCATTGACTGTCCGCAGGTAGAAAAGATTGTTCCCGGAAGCAAACGCTGAGCGCTTGTTTTGACCGATAAACTCGGATTTCTTGCGGGAGGGGTACCAATGAAAACAAGAAAAAAGCTTCTTGCCGTGCTGTGCGGCATCGTGGTTTTTTTAAATCTGAGCATAAATTTTTTTGCGGTGTTTTCCCTTGGGTGGATCGGCAGCGAAACGCAGGAGATTGCCGGCGAGTTTGAGAAAATTGCAGAGCTGATGCAGGATAAGAACGCCGTTTCTCAACTGGCGCTTTCCCGTTTGGGACAAAGTACGGCGATGAGCAGCAGCGCCGTTCGGCTGCGGCAGGAACTGCAGGAGAGAACGCTTAGCGGTTCCCGCGGAAAAGTGGAGGCCGCGGCAAAGGAGTATTTGGACAGCCTGATTACACTGGCTGGGAATATGGCTGAAAAACTCAGCAGTCGGTCCATTGTGCTTTCCCTTTCGTATGACTATGTATATTTAAATCCGCAGAATGCTAAAAAGAATCTTCAGTCTGCCAGGCGTATCGTGGGAGAGCTGCAGGCCGAGAGCGAACGGGCCGGTCAAAGAAATACTTATATGGGATATCTCAAAGGAAAGAACGCCGGCTTGGGATACGTTTATGTATATCAGGCATTGATTATGACGCTGGCACTTCAAATGAATGATGGCGGTATGGTTGTTTTAGAAGGTCAGGAGGATAGCTTTGCTGTTATGCTGCTTCTTTTCGATAAGCAGGAGGAGATTGCGGATTTTTTGCTTCAGAACCAGAAAAAATGGAGTGTTTCCTCTACCGGCAGGCTTGTGATAACGGATTCCAATGTACAAAGGGAATATCAAAGAATCGCCAAAGAGCGCAACGAGCTGCTGCAGAGGCTTGACGGTTAAAAAAACGGCTTTCTGCGGAAAGCCGTTTTTCTGTATCCTCAGGTAGCGCTTTGAAGGCGCGCCTCATAGCGTTTGATTTCTTCTGTTAAATAGCTTAAATCCTGTCCCCATAATTCTTTATGGGCCAAAATTTGCGGGGTTTCTTCCTGCGAGAGAACAGCGCTGAAGGAATCGCGGATGTCGTAGATGCGGTAGACCTGCAGAATGCAGAAAAGCGAAAATATTAAGTGCTTCGGCAGCTGCTGGTATTGGCGCTGATATTCTTTAAACACAGGCAGCACATTTTCGGCAAAATTTCCGGCAATGCCGGGCAGCAGCTCTTTCCAGAGAATTTTGATGTATGGATTGGAGAGCCGGCGGATGGTATCCAGTGCGTAGATCTCGATTTCTTCAAAGTTCATGTCGACAGTCGGCACGATCTCTTCAAACACGGAAACGGTCATATGCTTTACCAGCCGCGGACGCGAGGTAAAATCCGCCGCGGTTTCCACATCATGCAGTACGGCATAGGCGGCGGAAACCGTAAGAGCGCCGTCGTACACGCGTTTTTTCATTGTACGGTAGGGCTGGATATCGTCAGCCCACAGGACTTGGTCGCGGAAAGGAAGCTGCGCACGGATATCCTTTTTTGCCGAAAGGACAAGGCGCAGGTATTTTTCCGTAAAAATCTCCAAAGAGCCGCTGCTGACGGAAGAAGAATCCGCCAGGGATTCCGCTACGGTATTACAAAAAGTGTTTTCTAAGTTCAGCCAGTTGATAAAATCAATGCCTAATTTCCAATGCTCGCTGTAGCGAAGGATGCAGTTCTTTAATTCCTCGCCGTTATTGTCGGTATCGGCCGTTGGAACGATGATAAAACCGCGCCTTTCTAAGCAAAATCTTCTAAACAGCAGCATCGTCAGCTGCGCTGCGGCATTTTGAGGCGTTTTTTTCATTTTCTCAGCTGAAAAAGTGACCGGTGCGGCAGGCGCCCACAGAATCACGGAAATATTGGTATCGTCCGAAAGGCTGAGCAGCTGCTCGTATTCCGTAAAGGGATCCAGCACGCGGGTGACAGAATCAATGCGGATATCCTCTCGTTCGCTTTTGTCAGCGGCGTGTACGGTATACACATTATACTGCTTTTGCCCTTTGGCGGCTTTTTCGTCCCGGATTATGATGCTGTTGGCGCAGGCCTGTCCGCTTTCGTTGGCCGTTTGCAGCAGCCGGCCGAAAAATGCGCGGGAAAAAGCATTGTCGCCGAATTGCAGAAGCTTAACCGGCCGATTTGCAGCCGGATCGGCTGAAGTTTTATTTTTCATAGTTCACCTCTTTGTTGTATATAAATATTTTACCACATTCGACGTTTTTTTTCAATCCCTGCTGTATGGTGATTGTTTCCTTTTTGTGTATATGGAATATCGGAAAATTTTTATTTTGGGGTATTGACAGCCGTATTTCCTCGTGTTAGTATAGATATGGAATATTTTTCAAGTTATAGTATGAAGAAGGCTCTTTGCATAGAGCTTTAAAAATACTATAGAAAAAGGAAATGGAGGAAAATATATGAGAAAAAAGAAGTGGCTGAGTATCCTGGCAGTATGTGCGATTTTTTTGAGCGTATTGCAGGGCGTGGTGTTTGCGGAAACCGTAGCGCCCAACATTGTGGCGCACTATACGTTTGATGAGGGAAACGACGGATGGTGGCTCTACGGCAACGGATCTGCAACACTGGGCCGCGAGCGTGTTGCGCCCAACAGCAGCGATTACTGCCTTGTGGCATATGAGCGCCCGGATGCATGGACGTCGCCGGCAATTGATATTTATCAGTTGATAAAAGCAGCCGGGCCGGGAACTTATACCGTGCATGCAACCGTAAAAACAGACAGCACTTACGGGGGCCGTACGCGGATTCTATTGCGGTCAAATAAAGAGAATTCTTTTATTAAAGATCAGGGAACCGATTATCATATGTGGTTAAGCGTTGGACCGAAGATGGAAAGGAACGCGTGGAAAAATCTTTCGGGATCTTTTAAAATACTGCCTTCGGATATATCGGAAAGTACGGGACAGCTTGTGCTGTGTTTTGATTCTATGGTCAACCAAACACCGTCTGCTCTTTACATAAGTGATGTAATTATTTGCAAGCTGAGCAATACCGGGGCAACGAACGGAACGTTTGAATACGGAACAGTAGGCTGGCGAAATTGGGGTGGCGAAGGGACTCTTGATGTAGGCACGCAGTATAAATTCGGCAATTTAATTCCTATCGGGCATTATTTAAAAGCCTCTACGTATGGGTCTATCGCGTGCAATGTAGATCAAATACTTTCTAATTACGGCAAAATAAAGTATCAGGTAGATTTTGATTTATACTTAGCAAGCTATTCGCTGGAAGCAATCGATAAGTTACAATTTTATTTATCAAAGGGAGAGTATCAATATCACTATCTTATCCAGCAAAAAGGCCAATCGGAGCTGGTACATGGTTGGCAGCATATATCGTTAGAAATTGATACTTCAATAGCACCGTATTATAGTCCCGGCAGTGATATTTTGTATGATTTACTGCAGCCCAATACCCGAGAGGTATTTTTCCGGATACAGTATGATCCGGTTTCCGGGGCGGAAGAGCAAGATGAAGAATATGGAATAACCAACTTTACATTCCGGCCGAAAACGCAAGCGAATTACGTACCGTCACAGTATATAGTGCTTTCGGATAGCTATGTGGAATTAGCTCCGGGAGAAACGCATCAATTGACCGCTGCACTTTATCCTGCAAATTGTACATATCGTGGAATCGAGTGGAAGAGTAGTAACGGTGCATATGCCAATATAAACGGCAGTGGAAAAATCACAGTAGGAGGGTATCCTGGGCGCGGTGAACAGCAAGTGGTAATCACAGCACAATCTGAAGATGGAGGGAGTATCGCAAGATGTATTGTGATAGTAAAAGACCTTCAGTTTAAGTATTTAAAGGAAAAATTCGGATTTGATACGCGGGTGTGCAATATTCTTGAAGATATTCAGAATGCGTTAAAGAGCAAATATTCTACGGATTTAGCGCATGCGGATTATATGTATAATCGAATTATAGGAGGATTTTATTATTCTGGTTCTGCCTGGAATTTGACGGCAGGCGATCCATATTCAGGTACAGATGAACAGAGTTATATTACCGGGCAATTGGGGATATCTCTTGCAGATTATAAATATGTGCGTTATCATGTACAACGGCAGAATGAAATATTGTCAGATCGGGCAAGGTGGAACTTAGATGTAATGAAAAATGGAAGAAATAATAATACATCTCAAGACTATGATATTAGTTTTGCAACATATAGAGATAGTATTGATGCTACTGCCACAGAAGAAGAATTTGAAAGCATGTGGGTAGAAATGTATAATCGTTATAATAATAAAGGAGATTTTGCGCATCAGTCTATTACAACTTCTGCTTTGTTATATGATGGAATAGTGGATGAGCAACGAAAAGATTTAGCCGGATGGTTGGGTGATGTGGCTTTAACTGATGTAGGAAAAGGGGTTCCATCGTTAGGATCGGATGATTATTATGCCGATTTAGATTCAGAAAACATTGTATATTTTATGCAGCAGAATGGCTGGGATTATAATACGGCCTTTGAAAATTATTATTATCAGGTGGGATATCTTTATACCCGTACAGAAGTATATCTACGAAATACTAATATAGAAACAATTAGAAATAAAAATTCTAAAAAATTAAAACTTAA
>URTC01000150.1 GCA_900550765.1 uncultured Clostridia bacterium
AAATTATAAATTATGTTTTAAAAATTATGTTCTGAAAAAATTATTTCAGCAGGTTATCTTTCATTCTCCTGTGCGTGCTGTTTTCATAAAGAGGTCTTGGCCGCGGGATTAGACCCAGGATATAATCTAAGGATACATTATAGTATTTTGCGATCTGGATCAGCGTTGTATTGGGAATATTGATTTTTCCCAGTTCATATTTGCTGTAATTTGTTTGGCTTATATGTAATATTTTAGCAAATTCTGTTTGGGTTAGATCATTATCTTCACGTAAGTCGCGCAATCTGTTCAGCATAAAATTTTCCTTTTTTATATATTTTATAATAGTTATAAAATAACTATTGACAAATAGTTATAAATTGACTATACTATGATTGCTTGGGAAAATAAGGGATTGACATATCTTGCCGGAGCCGTTATAATAAAGATAACTTGTGAATGCTTTAAGATCGCTGAAACAGGCACTGGCGTTTTTTCAGAATCTTAGTATTTCCAAGTTCTTATCAAAAAAATCAAAATATTTTGGTATGCAGGAGGTTTCTTATGCAAAAGAGAATGAAATTCGTGTCATTGGTTTGTGCAGTAGCTTTAGCAGCTGTTTGCCTGGCGGGTGTCGTTGTTGCGGCGGCAGGTGAAACCGTAAATATTTCTACGCCCGAACAGCTTGTTGAAGCTATCAACAATCAGAAAGAGGGCCAAACTTGGGTGTTGGCTGAGGGAACGTATGATATCGGGGACGGCTGTATTGAAAACGGTATTACCATCAATGGTCAGACGGGCTTTGTATTTCCGATCGCAGTAAATAACCTTACGATCAAGGGTACGGGCAATGTAATCATTACCAGCAGCTATAATCCGAATACCGGCAACTGGTTCGGCCAGAACTTTATCACCGTTGGCGGTACAGGGGTAACGATTCAGGATGTAAAGCTTCAGGGCAACCCCAATGGATATTATGATAATCTCTGCAATAAAGTAGTGGAGCTGGCCGGCGAAGGCAAGGATCTTACGCTGAAAAATGTGGAATGCCTGCCGCTTACCTATGCGGAGGATCAGACGCAGACCAGCGGCTCGATCTATATTGATGTAGAGAATGCCGGGAATACAGTGTTGGAAAACGTGACGCTTTCTTCCTGGATTAGTGCAAGGCGTGTAACGGACGGAACTGTTACGGCAAAAAATGTAACACAGGATTTTTCCAATAATACGTATGCGGGATATTCAACGCCCGAAAACGGCTATGCTTGGAATCCGGGCATCAGCGGAGAAAATGTGGTGCTGGAAGGATTTACGATTCAGGTAGACGACAGTGCGGAGTTTATTCAGCAGATTGTTAAAAATCTGAAACCCGGTACTACGATTGAGCTGATGAGCGATATTGAGGTAAGCGAAGAAGTTTATATTAATGGTATAGACAATGTTACCATTAAGGGCAACGGTCATACCATTACCGCAGCAGATGACTTTAAGATGAACATAGAGGGACAGATCAATCTGTTCAAGATTGAAGCAGATAACGTTGTTTTAGACGATGTAAAACTGGTTGCGACCGCAGCAAATAAGCATACGCTGGATATTTACGGCGCAAAGGGTGTTGTTTTGAACAATGTGACGCTGGACCATCAGAATGCTTCTACGGGTGCACCGATGGTTAATAACGGATCTGAAGTATCTGTTACCGGCGCTTTTGAGGTCATTACGGGAGATCAGTCCTGGTATGCGGTAAACGTGGATAATAAAGCAGGCAATGCGTCGATCACCTTTGAAGAAGATTCTACTTTAAAGTTTGAAGATAAGAGCAGTGCGGGAGACAAAACGCTTATTTATGCACAGAATACCAATACGGAGGCAGAAGCCCCTGTGGTTACGAGCAAGTCAGACGAAGTAAAACTGGATACTGATGAAAACGGTGTAATTTCCATTCATACTCATGCATTTGGTACTGAGTGGAAATCAGATGAAACGCATCATTGGCATGTATGCGCCTGCGGCGAGATTGCCGATAAGGCGGAGCATACGTATAAGGATGGCAAGTGCACGGTCTGCGGTGCAGAGAATCCGATGAGCGATGATAAGGGAACAGGCGATATGGCAATGATCCCTGCGGTTGCCTTGCTGGTGATCAGCACGGGCGTCTTTGCGATAAAGACTCTTCGGAAAAAAGAGCAGAATTAAAAGAGCGTTAAGGCAGCCGGGACGGCTGCCTTATTTTTTTCTGCGGTGTGCCGGCGCATGCGGTATAAAAACACGTGTATGTTAAGGCATTTCACCGTTGTTTTATGCTATGATTTCCTGTAATTTGTGGGGCGGTATATGAATTATACGATTGTTGATTATTTTGGCTATGATCTATCTCCGAAAGAAAGAATGCAGGCAATAAAGCAGGCGGGGTTTGATGGCGTTATTCTATTGTGGGCGGATTATTTTGATGCCGATTATAAAGATTTTCCCCGATATGCACGGCAAGCGGGGCTGTATATAGAAAATGCACATGCCCCGTATAGGCAGGCACACACTATATGGGAAAATACTGCGGAGGGGCAGGAGTATACGGAACAGATTCTCTGCAGTATAAAAGACTGCTTTTTATATGGAATACCGACGCTTGTGATGCATTCAGTAAACAGAACGGCAGCTCTTCCCCCCAATAAGATTGGGATAGAGCGGTTCCAAAAAATTATGGAAACTGCTGAGAAATTTGACATCAATATTGCCCTTGAAAATCAGGGCAGTCCGGAATATCTTGCATTTGTATTTAAAAATATCCAGTCCTGCAAGCTGGGGTTTTGCTTTGACAGCGGACACGCAAATTGTTATTCCCCGGAGCTTGATCTGTTGGAGTTATATGGGAGGAAGCTTATGGCACTGCATTTGCACGATAATGACGGAAAAGCTGATCTCCATTCTTTGCCTTTTACGGGCAGTGTTGATTGGAATAAAATAGCAGGGCAGTTGAATCGGCTTCATTATACAGGTGCTGTGGCACTGGAAACGTTAAATGCAGGCTTTGAGCATGTGCAAAGTCCCGTGGAGTTTTTACGGATCGCGCTTGAGAGAGCCAGGGAAATTACCGTACAGCGGGAACATGAGGAATGAGTTGGAACTCCTCGGATTCTATAAAGGTGATTCTATCGCGGCGCCCAAACGCTGTTCCTATATAAGGAGAACTGCCGATGAGAGAGGGGGAAGAGCGTAAGCGCATTGCTGTGCCGGAAATTCCTCTCTTCGCCAAAGCTTGTGTTTTGCCATCTCCTTCGGCAGGGCGGATTTGTACTTCCATGTATTGCGGAATGTGAAGGATATCTTTTTTATAACATCGTTAGAAAAGCTTATGTAGGTTTAAACTAGATATGAGGATAGTTTCTAAAATAGATAAAACAAAGCCATAGCTGTATTGGCTATGGCTGTTTTATGCAATTTGCGTTTTGGGATTTTCAGGGTTGTCTTTGCAGCAGTGCATCGATTGCCTCAAGCATTGCTTCCTTTCCCTGCCGTGTAACAGAGGATACCGGAAGGATCTGATTCAGGATGACGCCTGTTTCTACCGAGAGCATTGAACGTGCTCTTTCTGTTTGTGCTTTGCTCAGCTTATCCGCTTTGGTTGCACCGATAATGAAGGGAATGTGGTAATAGGTAAGCCAGTTCAGCATCTCCCTATCTCCCTGGCCGGGTGCATGGCGGATATCTAATAAAAATATCACGCCCTTTAACGCTTCGGAAATGCTTAAATATCCCTCCATTAAACGGCTCCAACGGTCTTTTTCAGCGTCGCTTACCCGGGCAAAGCCATAGCCGGGAAAGTCCATTAAATAAAAGCTGTCATTTAATTTGAATGCATTGATTAAAATCGTTTTTCCAGGCTTTTGCCCCACCCGCGAAAGCTTTCCGTTATTGGTAAGCATATTGATAAAGCTGGATTTTCCCACGTTGGATTTTCCCGCTACGGCGATTTCCGGCAGGGGCTGCGGTTGATACTGTTCTGGCAGAGCGAAGCCGTATTCATAGATTGCTTTTTTAATGATCATTTTTTCTCCTGTATCGCTTTTATGGCGTGTTTATTTACCGATAGGCGAAACTAAAATATTATCCAGCACACTATCAATATCCGCTACCGGAATATACTTTATTTTATCAGCAACTTCGGCCGGAACGTCTTCTATATCGCGTACGTTATCCTTGGGGATAATAATTCTGCGGATGCCGCCCCGGTAGGCTGCCAGTGATTTTTCTTTTAAGCCGCCGATGGGCAGAACCCGGCCGCGCAGCGTGATCTCACCGGTCATCGCGGTATCTCCGCGCACGGCGACTCCGGTAATGGCTGAGGTCATCGCGGTAAAGAGCGTAATGCCTGCGGAAGGTCCGTCTTTAGGGGTAGCGCCATCGGGAATGTGAATGTGAAAGTCCTTTTCTTTAAAGTACGAGGGGGAAATACCCCAGCCGTCGGCACGGCTGCGGATCAGGCTGAAAGCTGTGCGCGCGGATTCTTTCATAACGTCGCCCAGTTGACCTGTAAGCAGCAGCTCTCCCGCACCGGGATAGACCGTAACGTCAATCTCCAGCGTTTCGCCGCCAATGCTCGTCCAAGCAAGGCCGGTAGCGGAGCCTATTTTATCTTCCAACAGCAGCTCATCTCGGAAATATTTTGGTTTTCCGATAAGCTCAATTAAATAAGCCTGATCTACCGAAATGGCCGTACGGCCATTTTCAATAAAGCGGCAGGCACACTTGCGCAGAAGCTGACCGATCTGCCGCTCCAGCGAACGGACGCCGGCTTCCCGGGTATAATTATTGATCAAATACAGCATGGCGTCGTCTGTCAGTACAACGTCACCGGGCTCCATGCCGTTTTCTTTCAACTGCTTGGGCATTAAATGCCGCTGGGCAATCTGCAGCTTTTCTACATCCGTATAGCTGGAAAGCTGTATAATCTCCATTCTGTCCCGCAGGGGACCGGGGATTCCCTCTAAAGAGTTGGCAGTAGTGATGAACATGACGTTGCTTAAATCATAGGGGACCTCTAAAAATTATCGCGGAACGCATTGTTCTGTTCTGGATCCAGTACTTCCAGCATAGCGCTGGAAGGATCACCACGAAAATCCGAGGCCATTTTATCGATTTCATCAAACAAGAACACAGGATT
>URTC01000151.1 GCA_900550765.1 uncultured Clostridia bacterium
CCAAAGCGCATCGCCGCCGCATCCCGCCGCTGAGTTCTTCCGGCATTTTATCCGCGGCCTCTGTCAAGCCAAATTTACCGATATAATATTCTGCACGTTCAAAATGCTCTTTCAGTACCAGCCGCACATTTTCCAAAGCATTCATCCACGGCAGAAGTCTATCCTCCTGAAAGAGATAGCTGATCTTCCCTTCGGTACGTATTGTGCCGCTGTAGGGAACTAATCCGGCTATCGCATTTAAAAGCGTACTTTTACCGATGCCGGAAGGCCCGGTCATACAATACACGCCGTTTTGTGTGATCGCAAAATTAAGATCACACAAAACGGTTTTTTCAAATTTGACCGTAAGTTGCTCTGCTTTGATCATTTTACCCCCGCCAACGTAAATTTTTTGCCCAATTTACCAAAAAACAGTTTCATTCCGCTTTCTAAGCACAAACTGATCACAATAACTACTGCTGTCCAGGCAAACACATCTTGTGTATCCAATAAATTTTTTGCCTGATACAGATTGGCGCCAATCGAATTTTTCGGCTGGCACAAAACCTCTGCCGCAATTCCCGCCTTCCATACCAGTCCCGCGGCGGTGTAAGCTGCCGATGTAAAATAGGGCAATACCGTAGGTACATAGATATATTTTATCTTTTTGGCCCAAGTAAGGTCATATACCTTTGCAAATGCAAGATATTCCTGATTCACACTCTGAATGCCGGTCGAAATATTTCCCCATAGAATCGGTGTTACCATCAGCATGGCAATAAAAACAGGAATCTGGTCGCGCCGCAGCCAAATCCAAGCCAGCATGATAAAAGATGCAACCGGCGTCGCCTTAATGATAGCTTTCAGCGGCGAAAGGATATCCGCCATAATTTGATTGTTGCAGACAACGCCCAAAAGGATTCCCAATAATATGCCCACTATAAAACCCAAAAAAATTCTGCCGATGCTGAAAAATACCGTATACCAAAATTCTGCTTTTACGGCAAGCACAAAAAGTCTTCTAAGCACCGTAAGCGGTGAGGGTACAAAAATCTCATTTCCTACAAGCCAGTATATCAACTGCCAAATAAAAAACCATAAGCTTACAATCAATATACTTTTTATAAGTTTACGGATGGTTTTATTTTGTATAATAGAAATCTTCACCCGGTATTTTTCCTCCTACTGATGAAGCGTCATTCTCAAAAAGAATTTGAATATAGGGAATTGTTTTATTTTTCATTTCCTCATTGACAACAGTTACCATATTACAATTGGGAATCGCCGCTTCCGCAATTTCTTTTGAAGCCACAATACCATATTCGGCAATGAGCTCCGCCGCTTCTGCAGGATTGGCATTTACATATTCTACCGAAGCCGTATACTCCTCCACAAATTTATCCAGCGCCGCTTTATTATTTTCGGCAAATTCTGTTCTTACGGCAAGACAGCCCATGGAAAATAAAATTTCACCGCCGCAGGCCGCATCCCAAGCGGCATTAAAATCTACCGCAATCCGAAAGCCCGCATCTTTTGCAAGAATGGTGGAAACAAACGGCTCGGGGATCAAAAGAATATCCGCCTTCCCCGCCAGCGCCTGTGCGGCTAATTCGGCATGTGTAGCAAAATATTCTACCTCGCACTGAATATTATTTTTTTCCAATACATAATTCAATGCATATTCCGGCGTAGAAGCCTGACCGGAGGAATAAATCTTTTTACCGGCCAAATCATTGATAGAATGTACTGTATCGCCTTTTTCAAGCACATAGAGCACCCCCAGCGTATTTAACGCCAGCAGCTTTACCCCGCCGTTAGTTTTATTGTAAAGCGTTGCTGCTAAATTGGTAGGAACTGCGGCAATATCCATCTCTCCGTTGATCAGCAGCCCTGTAATATCCGTAGGTGCGCTAAAGAGCTCCACCTGATACTTGTTTGCGGTAATACCGTTTTCAGAATCCTTCATAAGTTTTGAAATTCCCATCCCCGTAGGACCGTTCAGTGCGCCGATTTTAAAATCAATTCCCGCATATTACGTGGCCTGAGGTCTAAGCTCCCCGGTAGGTTCAGGTGTTGTCTGTGTGCCGGCACAGCCCGCAAAAGCTATCCATAAGATCAATACTGCACAAAAAATACTTGCTGCTTTTTTCATGATTCAACCTCTTCTTTATAATTTTTTGATGCAAGGACGCTCCTTACATTTACGCCCTCAATTCTTCCTAATTTACCGGTCAGTGCGCCGATTTGATCATTGGTACCGTCTACAATAATTGAAATTACGCAAACGCTGCGTTTTTCATAAGGAAGTCCCATTCTTCCTATTATGATATCCCCAAAATTACTCAATATGCGGTTGACGTTTTCGGCCGATTGCTTAGGATCCTCTATAACGATGCCGATGATACCGATTCTGTGGTCCATTTCTCCCTCCTGAACAAAAAAATTCTCTTCGCCGTATAACGGCAAAGAGAATCTATATTTTCTTCTTTCCCTAAGCGCAGCCTATGGCCTTGCCTTCAGATACGGCTATAACCTCTCTGCGTCAGATCCTGCTCCTCCGCTTTGATGTTTCTATTATAGCGCTATTTTTTAATTTGTCAACAAATCTATGGCCTTTTGCAGCTGCAAGTCATTATTTTCTGTACGCAGCCAATACTTTTGGGTAAGTTCTTCCGAGAGTTCTACCTTATAATCCGGCGTAAGTCCCACGCCATGAATACATTCCCCACTGGGAAGATAATACTTTGCTGTAGTAAGCTTAAACATTCCTCCGTTATTCAAAGGATAGTTTGTTTGCATAATGCCTTTGCCAAAACTCTGCGTACCAACCAAAACCGCTCTGCCCATATCCCGCAAGGCACCGGCTAATGCCTCGGAAGCGCTGGCCGAACTTCCGTTGATAAGCACAGCAACAGGCTTATCGATATATGCGGCATCAGAGGTACAGGATTGTATCTTCTGCCCATCTCTGCGCAGTGCATAAAAGGTTTCGCCCTCCGGCAGCATCACGTCCGCAATCTTTTCAAAAATAGAAAGCTCTCCGCCGCTATTTTCTCTTAGATCAATAATAATTCCCTCATAACCGCCGGCTTTACCGTATTCAATTGCTTCATTAAAATATTCCACAGCATTTCCATGAAACGAAAAAATTGCAATATATAAAATTTTAGTATCACCAATAAAGGAATACTCCGTCATCTGCCGCTGACCGTCGGCACGTACTACGCGGAAGGCAAGCTCCCGTCCTTCCCGCTCTACCGTTACAGTAACCTCCGTTCCGGTCTCGCCTTTTACCAGTGCTACTGCTTCTTCTAAAGATTTGCCGCGCACACTTACACCATCAACGGCTATCAGCTTATCACATTTTTTGATCCCCGCAGTATCCGCAGGAAGGCCTTTATATACGGAAGTAATAATAATATCTTCTCCGTCCTTATAAACATTCGCTCCAATGCTGCCCTCGACCGTACCGGAGGAGGAGTTCAGGTATGCAGCCAATTCTTCAGGCGTAAAATAATAAGCATAGTCATCCTCAAGGCTGGCAGCAATTCCTTTTAAAGCATAATCCACTGAAAAATCTTCATCATGCTCTTCTATCGCATAATGGTCAACGATATACAGCGCCTCGTTCAAAGCCCGGATTTGTTCCACCGTAAGCCCCGCATCAGAAAACAGCCGGCCGGTGTACCGGTACTCCTGTATTGCCAGCCCGCCGCAGAGCCCAACGGCAAAGATCGCTATGACTGCTATCAAACTAAGAGAATATCTTTTTTTTCCCATATAAACTCCTACTTTAAAAGCTTATTCGCCGCTATGTAAATACGCAGCGCAACAGCTTCGTCAAAATTTCTCATATTAAAGCCGGTTTCCTTTTGAATCCGATCCAGCCGATATATCAGTGTATTCCGGTGCAAGTAACAATATCTTGCTGTTTCACTGATATTTAAATTATGCCGAAAGAACTCCTGTGCAAGCTCTATGGTCTCACCGTCAAGCACCCGGCTGATCTCCTCTGCTTTTTTCCTCAGTTCCTCCTGCCCTTCCCGGGGTAATCCTGATATCACAAGCTCCGGCAGAATATTGGAAAAATACCAAACGCCGCCGTTGTAGGAAATCTTCTTTCCTACCCGTATCGCTGAAAGCGCCTGTTCAAAAGCATTGGAAAGCTCGGCCGCGCAATCGCATATACAGCTGATGCCCATGTTAAAATCCGTAGTAAGCTCCGCAAAAGTAGCACTGATAGCCCCTGCCATCTCCTGTACTTCATTTTCCTCTTCCGCACAGATCACCGCAATACGATGCCCGTCAAGGCCAATTACGAAAACATCGGCATCATCAAACATTTCTTCAAACGTGCCGATATACGAAGAAATATCCTCATGCAGTTCCGATACAAATACCCGCCGCGCTTGCTCATATGCAAACGCATACTTACGGCATAACTCTTTTATTTCATTGCCTGCCGTACCAAACAAAAGAGTTTTGACGAACTCAGCGCTGCTGAACCTCCGGCTTTCCTTTTCCGGCGCGGCAAATCCGGCCAAAGCCTTTTCTTCGGCAGAAATAACCGAGATATTGCCGTCAGAGAGCAAAGAAAACAAGCATCCGTTTTCAATAAGAGGAAGCTCTGCATGCAGAATGTGCGCCGGCAGCCTACTAAAAAGTGTATGATCGCCGGCAATCTTTATTCCGTTTTTATCATATATAGCGGTTTTCATGCTCTATCACCGTACATATTTTATCATATTTTACCGTATTTTAAAAGTGAAATATTAGTGTAATGTGTATTCTCTGCTCTTTTGTCCCTGCAGCGCCTGCCCGTTGGCAAATACAGTTTTATGCTCCGGAATCACAAAATAAACGCTGTCAGCAGTATATCCGCTATCTTTTATATAAGCGGTTTTTCCTTCCTCGGCGCTGACTTTTCCCAGCAATACTTCCCCGCTTTCATTTTTTCTGTATACACAATAATTCACATAAGCCTGTGCTGCCGTTACAGAAATCTCCGCATTGCGCAGTTCATCAAACTGAACTTCTACCGCCAAAGGCTGCAGGGGCTCCGCCCAATACGAGGAAACATTCTGCGGCTCTGTTCCTAAAACAAAATACTCTTCCAAAACATTGCTTTTTTCCGTATATCCCG
>URTC01000152.1 GCA_900550765.1 uncultured Clostridia bacterium
TAACGGAAATCGGTTGGTGAATATCCTCGCTTACAAACATATAGATATGCGCGCCGCCGCGTTTATAATGGCGATATTTCAGTGCCGGGACCTCGCGGTCGCATACGACATCCCGCTTACCAAGCTGCGCAAAATAGGCCGGAAGATCTTCCACGGAAACCGACGGACGGCCGCCCGTATCCGAGCCTTTTTTCGCCGCATACACAAAACGCAGACCGGAGGCTTGCAGCTTTTCCTCCAAATGCGGCATAAGGCAGCCCGGCCACGGCACAATCAGCAAAGAATACTTGCCTTTAAGCTCCATAAGCACATCCTGCGGTACGATATCATAGTCGATCTGGTGGTCATACAGCACCTTGGCGCAGTCCTCCAGCGGCGTAAAATCAGTTTGCATCCAGTGCGCTTCGGCATCATAGAGCAGTGCGCAGGAAATTTCCGCCTCCCCATCGCTGAGCAGATGGCAGCAGCGGTTCATATAATCCATAATATCCTTAAAATACGGGTACTGCGGGTTTTTGCCGGAATCATAAAAATTCGGCGGGCAGTCCGGATCATCCGGCTTAGGCGAAAACGCATGCGTCACAAATAAGTTGATTCCGCGCACCAGCATATGGTCGGCCAGGTACTTCATCATCTTCGTACCCTCACCCCAGCCGTACGCGCCGAAAATCTCACACATGGCCCGGCCCTTTTTGGCAGGGTCAAAATGTGCCAGAGAGGACGCCAGCTTTGCCAGATAATAATTGGCAAAATTATAAAGCATGTGCTTATAGCTGACATAGCCCGCATTGCTGCACTCGGTAAGCCCCGGCATAATCTGGTGCAAAACAACGTCGATGCCGGCCATATCCATAGGGCCAATCGCGCGGAAATAATGGCCCGGCCCATAACCGGTTCCGGCATGACGGTGGTTATCCTCAATAATATGCCCGATGAACATCACGCCGTGCTCGCGGCACCACTGCCCCACCGGCCGGCTGTAGTACTCTTCAAACGCACGGGAAACAATATCCATATATTTTAAGCGTATCTGCTGGGAAAGCCCGTTGTCAAAATCAAACCACAAACCCGGCAGCTTGGTATAAAAACCGTCGCCGTACGCTTCCCGCAGCTTTTCCGCCACGTTTTGATGCCAGGGCAGATGGAGAAACGGCTGTCCGAGATCCACATCGCCCGAAATCGCCGTATTGTTGTGGAAACACGGCTCATCTGCAAAAAAGCCTAAAAATGTATCTCCAAAATCCTCTTTAAAATGCGCATAGTGCGATTCAAATACCTCTTCAATATAAAGCCGGGTGGCCTCCGGGTTCAGTTTATCCGAATAACTCTGCATAAAGGGAGCTATCCCCGCGCGCGTTTTTACCAAAAAAGTAATACGCCACATTCCTTCGGGTAAATTAAAATATACCATTCCGTCTGAAAGGCCGGATGTAATATCCAGCACCTCGCCGGTAAACAACGGACTATCGGGAACATGCCGGCAGGCAAGCACAGCCAAAAGCTCCTCCCCCGGCTTTACCCAATGCTCAGCAAGCACCGCACCGCTTTCAACCGGTCCCGGAACATCCGCATGATATTCCGTAATACCAAAAGGCTGCAGATCCTTATATTTTTCGACAAAAATACCGTTGGCTTAGCCGGATTGAAAATGCTTATCATCGAAAATCCTCAGCTTCATCCCCAGCTTTTTGCACTCGTCCAAAATCCGCCGTACGTCCTTCCACCAGCCCTCCCGGCAAAAATCCTCATGCGTGCGCGATTCCAAACAAACCGACCGTATGCCGGATTCATAAATACGGTGCAGCTCCGAAATATACAGTTCCTCGCTCTCCCCATGCAGCCATAAAAACGGCGCCATATAGTCAAATTGCGTATTATCAAGACATTCCTGCAGTCGCTTATCCATAAAAAGCCTCCTAAAACCCATTCAAGTTTTTATTATTATAACAAACTGAAAATCCAAAAGCAACAAAAATAATACGCATTTTCCCGCTAATATACTCTATCTTGACACAGCAAAAAATCCACATTATAATAATTTATAAAAAATACGTTACAGGAGACATAAAATGCTTCAAGAAAATACCCCGAGCCTCTATACAGAACGTCTGTTTTTGCGTAAATTTACCGTTTCCGATATCCCCGCACTCTTTCGTATGCTGCAAGATTCTGAAATGAATACGTTTTTGCCTTGGTTTCCTTTAAAAAACATAACCGAAGCAGAACAGTTTTTAGAAAAAAATTTTTTATCGTATTATAAACTGCCCTCCGCTTACCGCTATGCCATATGCAAAAAAGAGAAAACCCATCCCATCGGTTACATAACGCTCGCCAATGACGACAGCTATGATTTTGGCTACGGTTTAACCAAAGAATTTTGGCATCAAGGCATCGCTACAGAAGCAGCCTCGGCCGTTGTTTCACGCCTTAAATCTGCAGGATATCCTTATATTACCGCTACCCATGCTATTAATAATCCCCGAAGCGGCCGGGTAATGCAAAAATTAGGAATGACTTACCGCTACTCCTATGTAGAGCAATGGCAGCCTAAAAATATTCCTGTAACGTTCCGAATGTATCAATTAAATTTTAATGGCAGCAGCAATACCTACCGCAAATATTGGGACCGGTACAGCAACCATTTTATAGAGAAAATTCTTTAAAAATCGCTGTCAGCAGATTTGTGCATTCTATAAGCTTCCCCCAGCTGTTCCGCATAGCAGAACAGTATTTTTTATATTTTAAACAAAAAAATCCTTTGCAGCAACAGGCGATCTCCTTATTGAAATTATTTAGAATTTTTACGTAAAAATCCACTACTCGTTATATACCAACAGAAAATAAACAGGACAAATTCAAAACGAATTTCCCCTGTTTATAGAATTAATAAATATGTGCTAAAGTCTGCTTCACTCTATCAGAAATTTTGGTTGTTCCAACACCAAATATAGATGTGTGAAGCGTGTCATTTATCGGATTTGTCCAAACTTCATCGATACCGCCTATCCCTTTTACCATTCCCAAAATAGAGCCTACGGTTGCACCATTGCAGTCTGTGTCAAAACCGGTTTCTACTGCCATACAAATAGATTTTCCAAAATCGCCGTTTCCGTAAAGAAGAGCTGCTACAACAACCATAGCATTCGATATTGTATGACACCAACCATAAGTTGTGTATTCATCATATCTATGATGAATACCTGCAAAACAATCTTTTTGAGAAATTCCGTGCTCATAGTCTTTCAAGACATCGGTAATTGCTTCATGCAATCTGGACGTATGAGGAATTTGAGCAAGGCCGCTAAGAATAATATCCTTAATATTATCCGTACAGGCGGCCACTGCAAGCATTGCAGCCACAAACATTTCACCATATATGCCATTTTTGATATGGGAAATAGATGCATCACGAAATGCCATTTCAGCAGCAATTTCGGGTTTTCCAGGGTTGATATAGCCAAAATAGTCCCCTCGAATCTGCGCACCTATCCATTCACGGTACGGATTTTTATAAACAGCTGATTCCGGCGGTTCAAAACCTTTAACAAAATTGCAAAAAGCAACTCGCTCAGCCGTACAATAGGAGTCTTTACTTTGCAAAGCCAACCATGCTCTAGAAACATCATAAGAAGTAAAATCTCTTCCGTATTTTTCGATGATTTCCTGTGCCAGCACAACGTAATTTGTATCATCATCGATGGGCATACCATCGACCTTATCTGCATAACACCTATTTATGAAACGAAAGCTATATTTATTTAATATATCATTATTTAAATCGCTATGCAGAATATATCTATACATAGGATAGTTTTCAGTCTCTTTCAGAAACGGAATTAACTCATTTGTTTTGATTCCCTCTACCGTTTTTCCTAAAAGACATCCGCATATTCTGCCCATCCATGCTCCATGGATCTTACTTTCCAACAACCTTTTATCAATAGACACCGGCAGGGATTGTACACCTTTCCTTAAATTCTTTATCTCCACCAAGGTGGACGGCTCAACATATTGATATCCTTCCGCCGTTTTAGCATGCAGCACAATATCAAACAAAATATCACCAAACATTTTCTTTGCTTCGTCTTTGGGAAGTCTGGAAACAGCAACAAACACATTTTCATATATCTTTATATCCAATCCTTCGTCTATGGATTGCTGATACTCCACAAGCAAATTAGAAGAATACGATTCCCAGTCATGTTCATTTGCATATTTAGGCTTAAGCTTTTTATTAAAATTCAATTCCTCTGTAATGCGGGTGTCACTATCTAAAATTAAAGTATCAAGGGAAATATCAAAACATTTTGCAATTTTAATCAGCTTATCAATTTCCGGTACAGAAACATCACTTTCCCATTTCTGAACTGATTGTCTTGAAACTCCAAACAGCTCCGCAAATTGCTCCTGAGACATATTTGTATTCATACGCAGTTTATTTATTATTTTTCCGATTGCCACAATACTTACCTCCTATTATTTTTTATGATTATATCAAACAGTAAAAAGCTATACAACCAATCGGAAAGTGCTATTTATGCAACTGAAAGTTAAAAAAATCTATCCTTCAAAAACAATCTTTTATAAGCAATACTATATCTACGTCCTTTTCATATACAGCGCTCTCTCAAAAACCAAATATATCCGACAATATAAAACGCACCTGCTTTATTCCCGCTCCTCTTTTTCATGCCTTTTCCCGCTGGGAGAACAATTGAATAATCGTTTATATGCCCTAAAAAAAGCGGAATAATCCTGATAACCGCAGCGCAGATATACTTTAGTAGGGGCTTCCCCTACCGATATAAGATTTTTAGCAATATGCAGCCGCCGGATTTCTATATATTTTTTCGGTGATATCTTCATAGTCGCCCTAAACTCACGAAATAAATACGCCCGGCTTATATGAAAATAAACACATAGCTCCTGAATATCCTTAAGGGTTGTCAACTGGTTCTCGATATATTGCAGGCATCGGCTCATAAAGGGCGTAACAGACTCCTTGAGCCGTACAATATTCTGCCGCTCGGTAGCGTAGAGCAAATACAGCAGTTCAGCAATCGTACAGGTCATGAACCGCTCTATCATATCCCCCGAAAACA
>URTC01000153.1 GCA_900550765.1 uncultured Clostridia bacterium
TAGCGGAGGTAACAAGATAAATGGAAACAAATACGGTAACCGTCTTGATGCCGCTGGCCGTTTCTATCCTCATTTCTTCCTTTTTTACAATCCCTTTGTCAAAAAGAAATTTTGCCACGCAGCGGATGGCGTTTCCGGCCATTTTGCCCTCGGAACCGTCTATATTAAAAATACGCATTTTTGCATCCGCCGCAGAGGATTCCTCAATAAGAACGATGCCGTCGCCGCCGATGCCGTAGTGACGGCTGCATAGGGAAACGCACAGGGATTCCGGGCAAGTGATGCCGCCGTCACGGTTATCAAAGAAAATATAATCGTCGCCGGCGCTTTCCATCTAAGCAAACGCATACGTACTCCTTTGACTGCGCATGTGATTGATATCCACAAGCTCGGTATTTTCCTCATTGAACCGGCTGGCAATAATGTCCGCCAGGGCATTGGCTGTGTCCAATGAGGTAAGGCAAGCGATCGAAAGCTGCAGCGCCCTGCGGTGAAGCGCCATATAATCGCCCATGGTGGAATCATACAGCGCGCCGGTATAGATGATGTAGTGGATCTTTCCTTCCTCCATCAGCTTAAATTTATCCTCATGGCAATCCATGCTTTTCAGCGTAATGACATCGATACCCAGCGGACGTATCGCCTGAGCCGTGCCGGGCGTTGCATAAATCGTCATGCCCAAATCATCCAGCTTTTTAGCAACGGAAACCACATCCAGGTAATCATGCTCGTCAACGCTGATAAATACACCCGTCCTTTCACCGCCTGCGGGCATGCGAAATCCTGCGGAAGTCAGCCCTTTAAACAGCGCCTCGGCAGTGGTTTTGCCGATGCCCAACACCTCGCCGGTGGATTTCATCTCCGGCCCGAGTATTGAATTGACATCCTGAAGCTTTTCAAAGGAGAACACCGGCACCTTTACCGCGAAATACGGCGGCGTTCTATAAAGCCCGCAGCCATAGCCTAAGCGATCAAGCGCCTCACCCGTCATTACGCGCGAAGCCAGCTCCACCATAGGCACACCCGTTACTTTGCTGATATAGGGCACGGTCCGGGAGGCCCTGGGATTGACCTCTATCACATAAAGCTCGTTTTCATAAATCAGATACTGGATATTCACAAGCCCTTTCGTACCCAAGGAAAGCGCCAGTTTCCGGGAACATTCCACTACCTTCTGCAGCATTTTATCGCTTAAATTATACGGCGGATACACGGCTATGGAATCCCCGCTGTGCACACCGGCACGTTCCACGTGTTCCATAATACCGGGAATAAGCACATTTTTGCCGTCGGATATCACATCCACCTCCAGCTCGGTTCCGGCCATATATTTATCAACAAGAACGGGATTTTCTATTTTTCCGGAAAGAATAATTTGCATATACCGTTCTACATCGGCATCACTGTGCGCGATTGTCATGTTCTGCCCGCCGATTACATACGAGGGCCGCAGCAGTACCGGATACCCCAGTTCATTGGCCGAAGCCACCGCCTCCTCAAGCGTCATCACGCTCTTGCCCCTGGGGCGGCGGATATCAAATTTTTCAAGCAGCGCGTCAAAGCGCTCCCGATCCTCCGCAGTATCAATTCCATCGGCAGAAGTGCCCAAAATAGTAATGCCGCTTTCATCCAAGAACTTAGTCAGCTTAATGGCCGTCTGCCCGCCAAAGGCTACCACTACGCCCACGGGCTTTTCCGCTTTGATTACGTTCATAACGTCCTCCGGGGTCAGCGGTTCAAAATAGAGTCGGTCAGCCGTATCATAATCGGTAGAAACCGTTTCGGGGTTATTATTGATAATCACCACATCATAGCCCAGTTTTTTCAGCGTCCATACGCAGTGCACGGAGGAATAGTCAAACTCTATCCCCTGGCCGATGCGGATGGGGCCGGAACCTAATACTAAAATCACGGGTTTGCCGCTGCGGGGGAACCGGCGGGAATCGCAGGCACTGTCATAGGAAGCGTAAAAATACGGGGTTTCCGCGTCAATTTCAGCGGCGAAGGTATCCACCATTTTATAGGAGGCTTCGGCGCTGAAGGCCGGCTTTTGGCCGGTAAGCTCTATAAGCGCCTTGTCGGTATAGCCTAAGCGCTTGGCCTCGTTGTACGCATCCCGGCTTATCGCGTGGCCGCTGATTTGCTTTTCAAACTCAGCTAAATGCAGCAGCTTGGCCAAAAACCAGCGGTCGATGCGCGTGATATCAAATACGGTGTCGATATCCACACCGCTTTTTAATGCTTCAAATACGGTAAAAAGGCGCAAGTCGTCAATCTATTTCAGCCGGGACAAGATGTCCTCCCCGCCTGTGTAGGGACGGTTCAGCGTTTCCTGGGAAATTTCAGCGCCGCGCACCGCCTTCATGAGGGCCGCTTCAAAGGAAGAGGCGATGCTCATTACCTCACCGGTGGCTTTCATCTGCGTGCCCAGCGTCCGTGAGGCGTTTACAAATTTATCAAAGGGCCACTTGGGCAGTTTTACCACTACATAGTCCAGCGCGGGCTCAAAACAGGCGCAGGTTTTGCCAGTGATATCATTTTTAATTTCATCCAGCGTCATACCCAAAGCAATTTTGGTTGTAACCTTGGCAATGGGGTAGCCCGTGGCCTTACTTGCCAAAGCGGAAGAACGCGATACCCGCGGGTTGACTTCAATGACCGCATATTCAAAGCTATTAGGGTTTAAGGCGAACTGGCAGTTGCAGCCGCCTACAATGCCCAGTGCCGAAATAATATCAAGCGCCGCCGTTCTCAGCATTTGATATTCTTTATCCGAAAGCGTAAGCGCGGGTGCGGCCACGATGCTGTCGCCCGTATGCACGCCTACAGGATCAAAGTTTTCCATGCTGCATACGGCAATGCAGTTGCCTGCGCCGTCACGCATGGTTTCAAACTCAATCTCTTTCCAGCCGAAGATGAATTTTTCTACTAAAATCTGCGTGATAGGAGACATATCCAGCCCTGTACGGGCAATAACGGCCAGCTCCTCACGGTTTTGCGCAACGCCCCCTCCGGCGCCGCCGAGTGTAAAAGCGGGCCGCACAATAACGGGATACCCTATTTTTTCGGCTGTTTCCAGTGCGGCGGCCACGTCGTTTACCGTTTCGGAAGGAATCGTAGGCTGGCCAAGCTGCGCCATGGTCTCCTTAAAAAGCTGGCGGTCCTCGGCTTTATCAATGGCCTCGGCATCCGTACCCAAAAGGCGCACACCGTGCTTTTGCAAAAAGCCCTCCTTGGAAAGCTGCATGGCTATGGTCAGCCCGGTTTGCCCGCCGAGGCCGGCTAAAAGGCTATCAGGCTTTTCTTTTTTTATAATGCGTTTTATCGTGCGGCTGGTTAAGGGTTCCAGGTAAATTTCGTCCGCCAGGGCGCGGTCGGTCATGATGGTAGCGGGGTTGGAATTTACCAGCACCACGTTCAGGCCCGCGTCCTTTAACACGCGGCAGGCCTGGGCACCGGCATAGTCAAACTCGGCGGCCTGGCCGATTACGATAGGCCCGGAGCCTATTACCATTACCTTTTTTATTTTTTTATCAATCGGCATTCTTTTTTCTCCATAAGCGCTGTAAATTTATCAAACAAAAAAGCAGTATCCTTCGGCCCTGCGCAGGCCTCGGGATGAAATTGCACGGAAAATGCTTTCCACTTGGGATAATCAATCCCTTCACAGGTTCCGTCATTGGCATTGAGAAAGCTGATTTCTCCCTTGCCCGCAAGGCTTTGGGATACCACGGCATAGCCATGGTTTTGGCTTGTTATATATGTACGGCTGCCCTGAACTTCCTTCACCGGCTGGTTTACTCCCCTATGCCCGTATTTCAGCTTTACTGTTGTTCCGCCAAAGGCCAGAGCCAGCAGCTGATGCCCCAGGCAAATGCCGAAAACAGGTACTTTGCCCAACAGCTTTTGTATCTGTGCGATTTCGTATTTATTTTCCTGCGGATCTCCCGGCCCGTTTGAAAGCATAACCCCGTCGAACCCGTAAAGCTCCTCGGCTTTTACATCGTGCGGGAATACTGTAACACGGCAGCCTCGCTGCTGCAGACTGCGGATAATATTCTGTTTTGCACCGTAATCGACCAGTGCTACTTTAAATTTCTCTTTTCCAAGGGCTAAAAATGTTTCCTTTTCTTTTCGGCTTACCGAACTTACCGCGTCTATAATACGGTAACGCTTCAGCTGTTCCGTATCTGCCGGTAACTCCTTGCATATCACAGCGTTCATTACGCCGGATTCCCGTATGATACGCGTTACCTCGCGTGTATCAATGCCGCAGACGGCCGGAATTTTATTCTTTTTTAAATAGGAGTCCAGTGTTCCTCCGCTTCTGAAATTAGAGGGTGTATCGCAGAAAGAACGCGCCACGTATCCTTTTACAAAACAGCCGCCTTCAAAATCCTCTTCTATCATGCCGTAATTGCCGATAAGCGGAAATGTCTGCATTACGATCTGGCCGTAATAGCTCGGATCGGTAAGTGTTTCAATATAGCCGCACATACCGGTAGTAAAAACAAGCTCTCCCAGGGCCTCGCCTTCATATCCAAAGCCGATGCCTTCAAATACATCGCCGCTGCTTAAAACAAGATATGCTTTTCTCATTCTTTTTCCCCGCTGCCGGCCAGCAGCTTTACTAACACAGCTTTTTGCGCATGAAGCCGGTTTTCGGCTTCCTCAAAAATTTCATTTGCGTGGGCTTCAAATATTTCGGCCGTAATTTCTTCGCCGCGATGCGCCGGCAGACAGTGCTGTACCATAGCGTCGGGCTTGGCGGCGGCCATTACGGCTTGGTCAATGCGGTAGCCGGCGAAAATTTCTTTTCTTTTATCGGCCTCGTCTTCCTGGCCCATAGAGGCCCATACGTCGGTAAACAGCACGTCGGCATCCTTTGCGGCGGCCATTACGTCCGGCGTGCAGGTGAATTTGCCGTTTTCCTTGGCCCAGGCCATAATTGCTTCATCCGGCCGGTGGCTTTCGGGGCAAGCAACAGAAACCTCCATGCCTACCTTAATGCCGCCTTCAGTCAGGCTGTTTGCCATATTGTTGCCGTCGCCGATAAAGCAGAATTTCAGCCCGTCAAAGCTCT
>URTC01000154.1 GCA_900550765.1 uncultured Clostridia bacterium
TCAGAAAATCTCCTGGCATAATCGCACACAGCCTGACAGCTCAGGATCACCGCGTTCAAAAAATGACTGCGTTTGGCATAATCAGCATCCGCTACCGTACATTTGGAAAGCAGATTTTCCGCTTCGGCACGAATACCGTTAAAGCCGATTTCCAGCACCTTTTTATAGTCAACGGTAACATGGCCCACACCGTTATAAAAGTAATTTCCTACAGTAAAAAAGTTATGCTCGATCGCAAGCCTTGCCTCGGGCGCCATATATTCAGTAGCAAGCTCGCTGTTGGTTTTTCCCTTCCAGTACCGGTGTACGCTGCGCAGCTTTTCTTTATTTTCTTCAGAAATATAAAACGGGTCGGCGCTTCTGGTTGCCACCGTATCCAGTTCATCCTCCAGCCACTGATAGGAATACTCCGGAAACGTCTGGCAGCCCCGGGGGGCTTTGCTGGCGGAACCTACAATCAGTTCATTATCACGTATCGTAATCGGAATATTGCGAAGGATATGAGCGAAGGCTTTCGCACGGCGCGTCACCATAGGTTCCCCCTCAGTTTCCTGATAGGACTCCGTCAAAAGAACGGCACGATCCGCCTCGATCTCCGGCATCTTTTTAAAAAGATCATCTATCAATCCCTGAATACGGTCTGTTTTTACAATACTGCCCTGAAAGCTCCAATTCATTTGATTCCCTCCCTATAGAAATTCAAAAAGATAATTCTCCTTATAACTATAACAATATTGTATACAGAAAACAGACAAATGTCAACACAAAACAAACAAAATTCAAAGGAAATAATAGGTTTTCTTGCAAAGATTTTTAAAAAACCTAAAGCAAAACACAGATTTTTTGTTTTATAAGCTGTTCTATCCGGCAGCAAATAAAAATGCAGAAAGCCGGGGGGCGCAAAATCAAACTTTTGCGATCTTATTTAAATATTTTCCAACTCCTGCAGCGCGGCATTCATACTTTCCACCGCTTTATGTTTCAGCCACTGGGTATTTTCATGCCGGTTCAAGTCCTCCTTCGGATACAGCAAAGGCAATATATGCAGCTGCAGGCACGGTTTCTTCTTCAGCAGCCGGCACAGCCCGCGCGGCTTTTTCTGTATCAGCACCATCGGAATAACCGGAACACCGTGATTCGCCGCCAGACGGAACGCACCGTTTTTAAACGTTCTCAATCCTCTGTAATAGGGCCGCAAAACACCTTCGGGATAGATCTGCACCACCGCGCCGTCTTCCACTGCTTTTCCCATTTCAGAAAACAGCTCTCCCATGAGATGAGGCCGGGGCGAAAGCGGAACGCCACCCAAAACACGGATAGCGTGCCGTGCCAGCGGAATACGGAAATTACTCTCCAAAGTAACATAGTACATGCGCTTTTTCCAAAGTGCCATATCAATCATCGTGCAGTCCATCGGATGAACATGATTGCAAACAGCCACTGCCCCGCTTTTGCCCAGGGGCTTTAAATTTTTTCTTCCTGTGATCTTATACCCATAAACCACACGATTAAACACCGTTAAAAGCAAGGTGGCAACAGCACGCACAAGCACAGTGGTACCATGGGAAGCCGGCGATAAACGCCGGTAATCATAGCCCTTCTCTACTGTAAAATGAAAAGGCTGCCAAAGCTTTAACACATGCTCGTCTTCGTCCAGAGTATCCTGCGTCAATGCTCTTTCTTCCATATCCGCTCACCCGCGCTCTCTGATCGCTTCGGCAAACATTTCCTCTGCCTGCAAAACGCATCGATCCAGATTATACTGTGCTGCAAAACTGCTGTAAGCGTATTCCATTTCTTTGCGCTCCTGCTCATGTTCAATCCAATAATCGATCCTTTGTGCAAGTGCTTTGCTGCTGCCGGCTTCAAACAAACTTCTTTCATCCAGGGCAAACTGCGGCGTAGCCGATTTTTTACTATCGGCAATGACCGGCACCAGCCCCCCGGCAAAAGCCTCCATACAGGACATTGCCTCAATTTCCATATCCGCTGCATGAACATACAAATCGCTCATCGCAATCAAATCCAGCAGATCCGGCTTTAAAAAGAAATCCGTTTTCATATCTACGCCGCATTTTTGTGCAAGCTTGATCAGTGCGTCTTTTCGGGGACCTTTTCCGGCAAGCACCAGCTTGATCTCCTGCCGATATTTTGACTGTGCAACGGCTCTAATCAGTACATCCTGCCGTTTTTCGTTAGAAAGCCTGCCTACCATAAGAATCACAAATTTCCCTGCAAATTCTCCGCTCTTGGGCAGCTTACGATATTGAAAATCAGGATCAATGCCGTTAGAAATCACATGCAGCTTTTCCGTATACCCGGCCTTTCGCAGCTCCTGCGCGATAAAATTGCTGGGGCAATGAATATGGCTGCAGTACTTATAGATATAATGATGAAACCATTTATAAATTCCGTCGTTTACCAAATTTAGGTTCGCCATATAAATAGAAGCCGTAATATTTTCCGGCTGCACATGAAAAGCCGCCGTATACGGAACCTTCAGTTCCCGTGCAATCTTGATTCCGTGATGGGAAAGCGCAAACGGCACTAAAAAGTGTACGATATCCGCCCACCGGATCGCCTGCGTGATAATTTCATCATCAGCCTTGGCGAACGTCATTCCCTGGGATGAAATCAGCTTATCAAATACGGGAATATATTGTTTTTTTAGTAAATATGCTTCCCCCTCCTGTACTACATCTTCCTTCTGTCCGTAACTAAGCACACGCACTGTGTGCCCATGCCCGCGCAGTACCTGGGCAAACCTTCTGGCAGAAATCGTCATTCCGTTGTTTGCGGAATAAAACTGGTCGGTCACTAAAAGAATCTTCATTTGCTTCACATTCCTTTTAAAAAATAATAATAAATAAAGACATACAAATGTGCGCAATTGTTTATTCCATTAAGTATATTCAGCCTTTGGGAACAAATTCTACAATATCACCGATATCGCAGTGAAGGAACACACAGATCTGCAATAAAACCGATAAAGATACAAGCCGATTATGGCTCAATTTATGAATTGTTCCCGCACTGAGCTTTTTCCGCAGATCGTTTTTTTTCAGTTTCCTTTGTGTAAGAAGCAGCCAAAGCTTTCTATAACTTACCGTCATAAACCCACCTTCCGCACAAATATAAAAAAATTATATCATATTTTGTAAAACCGCACAATAAAATGTTCGCAACCGCGAACATTTTTATATAAAACCCTTCCGATATGACAAAAATTCCCTTTCAATTTAAGATTAACCAAAACGCTAAATCTTGACTTTTTCAAACGGACATTCTATAATACCAAAAAGAGGTGAAAAAAATGAAAAATGTACTTCTGCTCGGTGATTCCATACGCATGGGGTATGAGCCGTATGTCCGCCGCGCGTTAAGCAACACAGCAACAGTCTATGCTCCCGAGGAAAACTGCCGTTTTTCTGCATATACGTTGAATTCCCTTCGTTTCTGGCTACCCGGATTTCCCGTGCCGGACGTCATCCACTGGAATAATGGCGCCTGGGATTATGCGCGGATCTTCGGTTTGGACGAACCAGAATTTACCCCGAAAAACGAATATATCCGCAATATGCTTTTAATTGCGCGGGAGCTGAAAAAGACAGGCGCAAAAATTATTTTTGCCACAAGCCTGCCCTGCCGTCCGGATTTTCCAAGGGCAAAAGCAGAAAAAGTTGCAGAATACAACGCCGCTATCGTTCCTGAACTTCAAAAACAAGGTATTGAAATTAATGATCTTTATTCCGCAATATATCCGCAGTTTATGCAGCTTATCGGAGAAGATGGCCTGCATCTTACCGATGAGGGCTATGCAATGTGCGGCAAAATCGTTGCTGAAAAAATAAAAAGCTGCCTTTAAGCCCGCAACAAAAAACTCAAGCGTACGCCATTGCAATGGCGTACGCTTTTTAACTAACAAATATTGAACCCCTTCTTTTAGGCTTCCTTTTTTTTAAACTGTGCGTTTTCTACTTTTTGATGAATCGTTTCCATTCTCTGATCCAGCTCTGCACCAATCTGTGCGCATTCAAACAATTCTCTTTCGATCTGTTCAGACGGGAAAATTTGTTTTTTATATCGGATCTTATGCTCTAAACTGGCCCACCAATCCATCGAAATCGTACGAAACTGCACCTCGACCTTCATCGGCCGTTTTTGATCATGCAGGAAAATAGGAATCTCTACGATTAAATGCAAGCTCCTGTAACCGCTGGCCTTAGGATGTTGAATATAATCCTTTTTCTCTATCAGCGTAATGTCATCCTGCTTTAAAAAGGCCTCTGAAAGCATATAAATATCAGAAGGAAACGCACAAATTATCCGTACTCCGGCTACATCATAGATATTTTGTTCAATATTTTCCACCGTAAGAGACAGTTTTTTCCGCGCAAGCTTGTCCATTACACTTTCAGGAGATTTCAGCCTGCTTTTGATCGTTTCAATAGGATTCCTATCATATTGAAGCGAGAGTTCTTCATTCAGCACATTGAATTTTGTAGAAACCTCCATCATCGCACAACGATAATACGCCATCAGTTCCCGGTAAGGCTCCGCATATGTTTGGATCCACTTTTGAATTTTTTCTTTGGGCAAACGGGAAAGCAAGACCTGTTCTAAAGGCAAAACGGTATTAGAATCTGCAAATGCCATAAAAAAATCCTCGCATAAAATAAATAATCACACAAGCAGCAGCGCCACTGTTTGTATACAGCTAACTTTCTATGATTAATTATAGCAAAAAAACTGTGAAAATACAAGATAGAGGACGATGAAAAATATGCGTATAAAACATGAAAAGCAGACAATCCTATTTTTATTTCTCTGCTCCGGAGACCCTTCTTTCTCTTACGAGACTTACTAGAAAATATGTTCTGGGAAAACGGATGCACCAATATCCTAAAAGCATAGCGGGTTCTGTAACGGCGCAGCCTTTGCGAAGCAGCTGCTGCGAAAGTTTCTTTACAAAAGGATACCCGCAACACATAAAAGCTGCGGGCGTATGTTCTTTTTATAAAAAAAGCGCTGCAATACAGCGCTAAAATTATTTTACAAAAACAACAGCTGAC
>URTC01000155.1 GCA_900550765.1 uncultured Clostridia bacterium
GTTTTGAGAACGGTGCGGCATCGGGGATCGTGAATGTTTGTGGTGAGTTTCCCGTCAGAAAACATTCCGGCACCGCCTTCTCCAAATTGTACGTTGCTGTTTGGATCAAGAAATCCGGTTTGAGAAAAGAGAGCAATTTCTTTTTGTCTTGTATCAGCGTCGGACCCGCGTTCTAAAAGGATGGGGCGTAGTCCGGCATAGGATAGCGTCAGCGCGGCAAACAGTCCCGCGGGGCCGGCACCGCAGATCACAGGACGCGGCCCGCGGATATGCCTGTGTACGGCAGGGAAATACAGGGAAGGTTCTTTATAAAGCGATGCATCAGGATTTTTAGCGTTTTTTAAAACAGAGGATTCCCTGTCTTTTACTTCTACACCGAGAGAAACGGCATAAAAGATATCTGTTTTTTTTCTGGCGTCGATTGATTTCTTTAAAAAACGCACAGAGAGAATTTTCTCTGTAGAAAGCCGCAGTTTTTTGGCAGCAAGGGATTTTATCGTTTTCTCATCTGCCTGCAGCGGCAGGCGCAGATTTTTTAGTTTTATCAAAATAATTTTCTCCCCGAAAAAGGATTAGTTTTATCGGTATTATACCATAATTTTTTGTTCTGTGAAGGAGAGTTTTTTGGGCCTGAGAGATCTGCTGTCTTAGGTGAATATTTCTGCGGGCAGGTGCCGCCCAGGGAGTACTGCCGCCGGCGGTTTTCCGAAAGGGGCAGAGACATCTTTGCCATAGAAACGTCAGAGATACGGCAATAAAATAATCATGCATATATGAATATATAAGCAAATGAATATAAAAGGTATTTATGAAAAAAACAGATCTGCTGTTTTAGGCGGATCTGTTCTTTTGAGCGATGTTTTCAGCTGCGTAATGCAGCACCGAAACGATATTCCAGAGAACGGACGATTTTATCAAAAACTTTTTGCGCTTCTTCATACTTGAGTGTACGCTCAGGGTTGAGCATGGTAATAGAGAAGGCTACGCTCATCTTTCCCTCACCCAGAGAATCGCTTTTATAGATGTCAAACAGCTCCACATTTGTAACCAGACTGCCCCCGGCAGAAGCAATGGCCTCCAGCATCGGCCCGATTTCCTGTGAGGCATCTACCAGCACGGCAAGGTCCCGTACCATAGGCGGATATTTGGGAAGCGGCCGGTAGAGTACTTTCAGATTGGAAAGAGCAAACAGCTGCGCTAAATCGATCTGCGCCAGCAGCGGACGGCCTTCTATCTCAAAAGCAGCGGCGGTATCGGGGTGGACTTCTCCCAATACGCCAAGGCATTTGCCGCCGGCAGTTACTTGTGCCTGTCTTCCGGGATGGAGAAACGGTTCTTCACTTTTTGTATAGATACCTTTCACACCAAAGCGGGACAGAAGCGCCTCTACAATAGATTTCAGGCTAAAGAAATCCTCTTTTTCCCCCATAACACCGATTATCATTGCTCTGCGTTCCTCCGGCTGCTGAACAAGAGGCTGCTCTTTCGCCAGGAACAGCTTGCCGATTTCAAACAAACGCATTTCTGTTGTTCCGCGGCTGGCGTTGAGTGCCATGACCGAAAGCATGCTGGAATATAGCTGTGTACGCATCAGGCTGTAATCTTCGCCTAATGGATTTAGAATTCTGATCGCATTTTCCGATGAAAGTCCAAGCGCTTCATAGGCCTTTTGTGAGATAAAGGAATAGGTAGATGTTTCATTGGCGGCGCAGAAGAGCAGGACTTCCTTTGCAAGCTCGCAAAGCTGCTGCTGTTTGGTTTTTGTGCCTCGGGTAAGCACGCCGCAAAGCGGCTGTGACTCAATATGGTCATAACCGTATACGCGGATGATCTCTTCCGCAAGATCCGCCGCGCCTTCGATATCGTCGCGCCGGGAAGGAATGCTGCAGCGGAGAATACCGTTTTCCTCTTGTGTGCTGATACCCAGCCGGTTGAGAATATCCAGCATGATTGGGATCGGAATTTGGATGCCTAACAACGCTTGAATTTGTTGAACCGGTACTTCCAAGGTGTTGTCTTTAGGCAACTCCCTGCAGATATCCGGTGCCCAGGAGGTGATATCCCCTGCGTTCAATTCCTCGATCAGGCTCAGCGCACGGTCCATGGCAAAGCGGCAGCCGGCAGCATCAATGCCCTTTTCATATCGGGCGCTTGCCTCCGTGCGGATGCCTAAAGCTTTCGCGGTTTTGCGGACGCTGTCCCGCCGGAATTTAGCGGATTCAAAGAAAATATTTTTAGTCGTGTCTTTAATTTCACTGTTGAGTCCGCCCATTACACCGGCAATACCTACGGAACGCCGGCCGTCGGCGATTACAAGCATCTCATTGCTGAGGGTATGCTCTTTCCCGTCAAGAGTGGTAAGTTTTTCTCCTTCGTTTGCGCGGCGTACAATAATGTGATGATCAGCGATATCGTGGATATCAAAGGCATGCATGGGTTGGCCGGTCTCCAGCATCACAAAGTTGGTAATGTCTACGATGTTGTTGATCGGACGCATACCGGCAGCACTTAAACAATCACACATCCATTTCGGAGAGGGCGCAAGGCGGATATTTTCTACCGCGGTGCCTATGTACCGGGGGCAGAGCGCATCATCTTCCACCGTAACCTGTACCGGCAGAGAGGCTTCCTTTTTTACCGTGTACTTTGTTTCCGGCAGGCGGAAATCCTTTTTAAGACAAACGGCTACCTCACGGGCGATACCCAGCACACAGTTACAGTCCGGTCGGTTGGGCGTAACGGAGAAATCGATCACACAATCATCGGTTCCAAGTACGGTATTCATATCGGTTCCCGGTGCCCAGCGATCTTCAAGAATTAAGATGCCGTATACATCGGCTCCGGGATACCCCGTACCGTTTAAGCATAATTCCTCGCCGGAGCACATCATGCCGTTGCTGACAACGCCGCGCAGTTTTCCCTTTTTGATGTGCATGCCGTTGGGCAGGTGGGAATCGTGCAGCGCCGCGGGGACCAAAGCTCCTTCAAAGATATTATCGGCGCCGGTAACGATCTGTACCTCTTCGCCTATGCCGCAGTCCAACTGGCAGATCTGCAGATGATCGGAATCCGGATGCTTTTGGATTTGTTTGATTTTTGCGGTTACCACGTTGCTCATTACCGAGCTTTTTTCCATACTTTCCACTTCAAAGCCCTGAGCGGTCATTTTTTCGCAAAGAACCTCGGGGGCAACATCGATATCCACATATTTTTTGAGCCAATTCAGTGAAACCTTCATTTTATTTTCCCTCCCTTACTTAAACTGCTTTAAAAAGCGTACGTCATTTTCAAATACCAGGCGTAAATCGGGAATTTTATAACTGGTAATCGCAATGCGGTCTATGCCGATACCAAAAGCAAAGCCACTGTAAACCTCGGGGTCGATACCGCATTCCCTTAAAACGTTGGGATGAACCATACCTGCGCCGAGAATTTCGATCCAGCCGATGCCCTTGCAGATGCGGCAGCCTTTGCCGCCGCATTCGGTACAGGAGATATCCACCTCCACACTGGGTTCGGTAAAGGGAAAATAGGAGGGACGGAATTTGATTTTTGTATCATTTCCGTACATTTCACGGGCAAATTCTTCAAGTACATATTTTAAATGGCACAGGTTGATGCCTTTGTCTACTACAAGTCCTTCCAACTGATGGAACACGGGGGAATGGGTAGCGTCTACCTCGTCAGCACGGTATACGCGGCCGGGGCAGACTACCCGGATGGGCACATTGCGGGATTTCATCGTGCGGATCTGTGCGGCGGAAGTCTGGGTGCGCAGCAGCAGATTTTTGGTTAGATAGAAAGTATCCTGCATATCACGTGCGGGGTGATCCTCCGGCAGGTTCAGTGCTTTAAAATTATAATAGTCGGTTTCTATTTCTGGCCCGTCCACCACGTCAAACCCCATACTGCGGAAAATTTCGCACATGCGCTCCTGGGTGAGGGAAAGGGGATGCAGAGTGCCTTGTTTCAAAGGCTTAGCCGGAATGGTAACGTCGATACTCTCGTTTTGCAGCTGGGCCGAGCGCAGAGAGGCAGTTAATTCCGCACGTTTGTGTGTCAGTGCATCTTCGATCAAATTCCGCAGTTCGTTTACTTTTTGCCCCATTTTCGGTCTTTCTTCAGCGGGAATTGTTCCCATAGAACGCAGTAATTGGGTGAGCTCACCTTTTTTTCCCGTAAAGGCTACACGCAGTTCTTCCAGATCATTGATGTCTTTTAGTTTTTGCAGGCGCTCCTCAAAGCGCTGCTTTATGCTGTTCAGTGTATCAAGCATCACAAAAATCCTCCTGAAAATAAAATAAAGGTCTTCGCCGCAAGGGACGAAGACCGTGGTACCACCCTAATTTACACTCAAACAAGTGCCTCAACAACAAAACGGTGTTTTGCCGTCCGGGCCTACTGATTTTTCAGCCGGAAGCTCAAAAGGGAACTTCATTGCCGGTATAAAAAGACGCTTGCACCTATTGTACGTCTCTCTCTGTGTAAATACCCCTGCAACTACTTTGCTTTTTCATCGCTTTTATCATTTTTAACAAAAAATATTGTAGCACAGGGGAAAAAAATTGGCAACTGTTTTTTTATTTCGGTTTGTAGGTGTTGCAGGAGCATTGATTATGGCTGCAGTCACAGGGAGAAAGTACGTGGATGCTTCCTGCGGTACAGGCGCAATCCTCGTTGTGGCGGCAATCGAATTTTCCGCAGGCAATCGGAATATCCTCGTCCTTATCATGCCTGTCAAGAGACATATCCTCGCCCATTTCCATCAAGAGACGGCTGCCGCTGTTGGAAATGCGGTAAGCGTAGGTCGTGCAGCGGGCACTTTGAGAATTGCCCTTTCCGTCACGTACATGCACCACTGCCGCGTCGCAAAGTCCATCACAGTTATGCATACATTTTTCGGCGTCACATTTTATATTGCTTCTCATAAATCGATAACCCTCTTTCTATAGTCTTTCAGTTTTAGGATATACAAAAATATTGGTAATATACATAAAAAGGTTTGTCAGACGTTTTTTGATATGCTAAAATATAGGAAACTTTATGGCTGTTTTTTCAAATTATATGAACA
>URTC01000156.1 GCA_900550765.1 uncultured Clostridia bacterium
AGTGGTTCTCTGATCGCACTTTCTGCCGCTTTAAAAGTTCCCTGCGCCATCAGGTTGCTTCCGCCGCCTCTTCCATTAAGAGCACCGTTCATTGCCTTGCTTAAATAGCGCATATCTGCAAGACTGCTGCCTAAAGCATAACGCTTGTTTATTGCAAGCGGCGGAGGCAATATGAAAACACTTTATATCATCGGCGGCACGATGGGCATCGGAAAGACGATCGTGTGCCGGCAGCTGCAGAAAAAACTGAATAACTGCGTGTTTTTGGATGGCGACTGGTGCTGGGATATGCGGCCCTTTACCGTAACCGAGGAAACCAAGGCCATGGTGCTGGAAAATATTTGCCATTTGCTGAACAACTTTCTTGGGTGCAGCGCATACGAAAACATCCTGTTTTGCTGGGTTTTACATGAACAAAGCATTTTAGATGATATCCTTTCGCGGCTAAACACAGATAACTGCCGGCTTCTGTGTATTTCCCTGCTCTGCAGTCCGGAGGCACTGACAGAACGCTTAAATAAAGATATCTCCGCCGGCCTGCGGCAGCCGGATGTTCTGCCCCGCAGCCTGGCACGTATCCCGCTCTACCAAAAACTGAATACGATAAAAATCGATGTTTCATGGCTTTCCGCCGAAGAAGCGGCAGAGGAAATTCTGCATCTGCCTTTATCGAAATAAAAAGGCACGTCTATTAGGCAACGTCCCATAATGTAGAAAACAGTGTAACTCAGTAAAGTGGATTACATCGTTTTCTTATTTTTGAAAATTGTCAATACAATTTCCCTGCTCGTTACAGTTACAGTATGGGACTTCGCAATTTCCATTTCGTAAGTTATATTCTTCACTATAATGCGCCGGCTTCTCACCGTAGTGTCGTTTTGCTATTACCGTACAAACTTTGTATCAATCATTTCCATGCAATGCACGAAAAGTTCACTCATACTGTTGTTTTTCCTCTCCCTAAAAAGCCGTTGCCTTTCGGAGGCTTCGCAGTCTTGGCAAAATATTTTTGTCAAGTTTTTATTTTTTTATATTAAGCACTATTGCAAATTAGTTGTCCAATTTGACTGTATGATTTTTGATGTAAATTTTAACGCAAGGCAAAATTGATCACAAAAGTTGTCTTAAACGACTACATAATTCAAAAGTATTGTGCTATAATATAAGAGAATTAAAATTATGGAGGCACAGCTATGGGAAACTTGAAAAACAATCTTGACCATTATATGAAGTTAAAAGGAATTAAGATGTATAGTCACCTACTAGTTAATATTGCTCACGAATTAGGAATCAAAGGACAAGAAGCATATCAATTTGCGGATAGAGAAAAATCTAATTTTTCAAAAATGCTAAAAGGAGAAAGACCGCTTAAATATGAATTTATTGTTCCTTTAGAAAAAATATTCGGTGTTTCTTTGGCTAGGTTATTAGACGAAGATGCGTACAAATTACCTGTAGAAAAAGATAATGTACCATTTAATAAAGGCTTTAGATATTACGCATATTTAGATGAGCCGAAATTATATAAAGAAGAATTCGACTTATTGCTTGCAAAGGATGGAAAATCTATTCTTACTCAAACCGATGAATTCGAGAAAACCTTTCTTGATTACGTGGTTGAATATCGTTCGGTTAATGGTGTTAGATATCTCCACGATGAATATGGAATAAAATTAAAATGGGCTCACAATCAGTTTGAATTTAAGAAAGACAAGGGCATAACGTGGATTCACTTTGAGAACTGTATTGAGTTTGCTCGTCTTGTTGCGAGTATGAATGATGTCAAACTATTCAACGATATTTATGACTCCTACCATATGTTTTTTACCAACGGTCACTATGCTACAGAAGATTGTATTTTTTGCAAAAGTGAATATTTAGAAATAATACTAGATAATGATAACTTGTTTCATTCAATATTTGAAAAAAGACCTTACGAACTTAAGTTAGGTAGTATTGGTAGAAGAAAAAAACAAATTGATTCTATTACATATCATTCGATTAATCCTATAATCAACAACTGCTTAAGATATGCTTTGAATCATTTGGATAAATATAGGCATAGAGCAATAGATATATTAAAATTCGGAATTGAGTATAATAGAGAAATAGCCAGTGAGATTGCTTTTAATGATTGTTATATTTGTAATGAACTTGGCGGATTAGAAGTTTTAGGAGATAAAGATTACTACGTTCTTACTATTTTTGCTGATGCGGAAGTAAATGATGATGAAATAAAATCTTTAATGAATCAATTACCGAAATTCAATAAACGAAGATAATACTGCGAATAAGAATAACGGTATTTCATGCAAAATGAATATATTTGGATTAATAATCTTAATTTTAGTCGAGATACAATAAAAATTGTATCCATAAACAATCAGAAAGGAATTTATATTTATGAGAAAAAATTTTTTTGATTACGATGACGGAGATTTTGCACATACCATTTCCGATAATATGGCAATAGACTCAGACGGTAATTTGCTAATGCGTATGGGCAATAATATGGTAATAGATATGAAAACAGGTGATTTGCATCTTATTTCAGGGTGGATTGATGATGAAGATGACTAAATTTGACGGCGGCATGGCTTATTCCTGCTGCCATTTAACTTGTGCGTATAGGTTTTTCTTGTTCACAATATCAATCTTCCTTTATATTGCAGCAATGAATTTTAAGATTGACAAATGTGCGATTTTATTTTGCCTTTGCAACGCCCATAAAGTTTTATTTCGATGTGTTTTTCAAATTACTTCCTTATGTAACCGTGACTTTTTAACGATCGCACCTTTTTTATATACATAACGTTAAATTTTTAGCGATTTCTCAAAAATCGTCTCAATTTCTCCATCAAAATACTGTTCCTGAAACTCTACCGCCTGTACTATTTCCGTCTTTGTAAAATTCATACCTTCCGGCGCAGCAATCAATTTATCCTTCCCATCATTTTTTCGGTGAACAACACCGATTATACGTGCTATATATTCCTATCTTTCTTACTCCCAACCGGTAAACAATCATTTCCTGCCCGCCACCGCTGAAAAGCTGAGGAATAAATCCGTAATGAATGGGATAAATAGGCCCAAAATATACAGGATGCCGGCTTCCCAGCGGACGATCTATCTAATATCTACTGTTTTTCCAAACAACCATCTGCCAGCGACCTATGCAGAATGCGCACAATAAAATCATGCTTTCCCTTTGTATACGCTTCCCGGCTGATCGATGCCGCGGCGAGAGACAGCTTCAGCGCTTCATATGCGCGGGCGGCTTCGATATTTTCATTTAAATAATCCCGGAAAAAAAGGTAATTCCGCCATGGCACGCTGTCGGCTAAAACAACGTGAATAAAATGCGTCTGCTGCTGCCCCGTCCCTTCATAATAGCTGCCGCAGGCAAAAAGCAGCTGTTCTTCCGGCCCAGACCCCGGGCGATAATAAAAACCGGCTTTCTTCAAAGCTTCCTCTTTTGCCAAAACAGCTGAAAAATCATCCGTGGCCACGGCAATATCGAGAATGGGCTTGGCTTGAATGGAAAAAACAGCCGTACTGCCCACATGCTCAATCGCCCGGGCGCTTTCTCCCAAAACATCCCGCAGTACCAAAATAGTACGCTGTGCTTCTGTTTCCCATTCCTTTTGATGCGCGCACAGCCGTACCGTGCCGCGCTTTAACCCAATCATATTTTTACCTCCAAATATTTTGTAAATACCCGTCCCGTATCTCCGCTCGCTTTAAAAATAACAAACCAAGTTCCTATAGACCTATCACCTTTTCCAAAACACCGCCGGATATCTCCTCCTTTGTGCCGTCAGGCAGGCAAAAGAAAGCCGGAATCTGCGGGGGCGTCTGCACGGTTATATGTACGCTGCCCCTTTCCCGGCTCCAGCGCACCAAAACATCTCCCCGGGGCGTAGGCACACAGCCGGACAGTTCTTCAACAATATCCCATCTGGGCGTTATTCTTATTTCTTCCCAGCCCGGCACAAGGGGCTCTACCCCCAACAGCTTGGCGGTAAATTCATATAGCGGAAGCGCACCCCAAGCATGACAGTCGCTGCGCGGCTCCTCCGGCTTTTCCGGCACCGTGGTACAGTGCTGCTCCAGCAGACGCCTCCAGTTTTCCCAAAGCGGCAAGGTACGCCCATACATGCCGGCCTTTTCAAGGGCACGGAACAAATAAAACTGCATCACGAACGAGCAGGCCACTACATCCTCTTTCTCCAACGCATGGGTAAGCACTTCCTGTGCCCGCGCGCCGGAAGCCAGGCCGGTCAGTACGGCCCAAACCTGCGTGTGCTGGCTGTACTGCTCAAAATGTTCTCCCTCCCGGTACATACCGCGCTCGAAGTCAAAACAGCGCGCCTCTATAACCGCTAAAATGTCAGCCGCAATTTTTTCATATTCAACTGCGGCAGCCTTCCGCTGAAGCGCTGTAAGCAATCGGCTTAAACTCTGCAGCGCATATACGTACAGCAAATTTTGCAGGACAGACGGCCCCTGCTGCAAAGCGGCCGGCTCACCGTGGAAAGCGTCCCACTCTTTGGGCCAATCCGCAAAATCCCAATACCCCATAGGCTGAACCAGCCCACCGGGGCCGATTTTTTTATAAAAAGCCTCCGCAATTCCCTGCGCCGTCCCCATATGCTTTCGTATAAATTCAATATCGCCGGTCTGCCAATAATAATCCTCCAGCATTAAAATCCAGTACAGGGAAAAACCCGGAATTACCTGCACGGCATTGCTTGGATACCGGGATTGCAGCAGCCCATCCGGCATACGGGAGCAGGAAAAATCCTCAATTGCGCGGCGGGCCAGCCGCGTATCCCCGGAAAGCCAATAAGTAAAAAGGATTTCCAGCCGCGTATCCATCGCATACTGCAGCTGCTCATAGTACGGGCAATCCTCATAGGTATCGTGCATGCAATGCTTTAGTGTATTTACGCTAATCGTCCAAAGTTCCTCCATCCATCGCTGTTTAGAGGAAATTTCTGCCCGCGCTTTTAACGGATACGTCGTTTCAATATACGGCAGAAGCACAACCTCGGCGGCCGCATTCT
>URTC01000157.1 GCA_900550765.1 uncultured Clostridia bacterium
CATTTGGCTTCTACCTTCTGTGTCTTCGCCGAATAAGCCTCTCCGTTAGAACCGGATCCTTCAAACCAAGAAACGGCATCCGCACCGGCAGCAATCGCCTCTTCATAGCTGGGAGCGTTCAGGGCAACTACATACATGGATTCAATACTCTCATCAAACAAAGTTTCCGGAGCATTTTTCTTAGGATTGTGCCCATCGGCAATTACTTTTTTCAGTTTCTTGTTCGTAGAAGAAATCTGGGTGGCAATATTATCATTCCAAAGAATAAACACAACCGGACGTCCGTCGGCCGCCGTCAAATATCCCTTTATCAATAATGAGATCCGCATCCTTCGCAGCATTAAAATCTTCATCCAAAACAAGTGCAAAATCAACTTCCTTTGAGAAGCCAACTGCCTGCCCGGCAAGAGTGGAATGCATCTTTAACTGGTTATTCATAAACTGCAAAGTCCTTTTCTTTCCGCCCGAGGTACCAAAACCGGGATAATACCGATAAGCAATAAAATCAATTCCCGAAGCAATTGCATACTCAATTTCATATTTAAAAGCCTGCTGCGCCATACAATCAAAGAAAAGACTTCCGTCCTCATTCTGCCCCGCATAAAAAGGAATACGATTTGTTCCATTTAAAGCTTTCGCAAGCTGATCCGCTATGGTCCAATCATACTCGGTCTGATACGTACCGCCGCCGGGCACTGCACCATAACCGCATTCCCCCTGCAGATAATATGCGCCTACAAGGCTTTCTACTGTTTTCGCTGCACCTTGCGCATCGCCCGCCGGTGCTTCTTCTGCAAGCACCGCAAAACTAAAGCACGAAAGAGCAACGCAGATAACCATTAAGGCTACCAAAAACTTTTTCATAAAAAATCCTCCTATTCTCCATTGGTAATTTGATTATACAACAATCTGCTTAAAAATGCAATAGGAAATTTTTATTTTAGAAACATTTTATTAATTGAATAATGATACTTTTACAAGATATTGTTATAAGATAAATTTCAACAAACAAAATACAAGCTCTTAGCACCTCCGTACAACTTTTCCTTTGACAGAATAGGCTTTTTGTTTATAATACTATTAAATATGTAAATAACAGCGGAGGACTTATGATATGGATATGGAAAAAATTATTGCGCTCTGCAAAGGTAAGGGGTTTATATTTCCCGGCTCTGAAATCTACGGCGGCCTTGCGAATACATGGGATTACGGCCCGCTGGGCGTTGAACTGAAAAACAATGTAAAAAAAGCCTGGTGGCAGAAATTCGTGCAGGAAAGTCCCTATAATGTAGGCGTAGACTGCGCTATTTTAATGAATCCGCAGGTGTGGGTCGCCTCCGGACATGTGGGCGGCTTTTCCGATCCGCTGATGGACTGCAAAGCTTGTAAATCCCGCAGCCGTGCCGATAAGCTCATTGAAGATTTCAACCATGCAAATGGCAACGATATGGTAGTGGACGGCTGGAGCAACAGCCAAATGGAGGAATATATCAAAGAACACCACATTGTCTGCCCGGACTGCGGCAAAGAGGATTGGACTGGCATCCGTCAGTTTAATCTGATGTTTAAAACCTTTCAGGGCGTAACCGAGGACAGTTCCTCTACCGTATATCTGCGCCCTGAAACAGCCCAAGGCATTTTTGTAAATTTTAAAAATGTACAGCGCACCACGCGCAAAAAAGTCCCCTTCGGCATCTGCCAGATAGGAAAATCCTTCCGCAATGAAATCACCCCCGGGAACTTTACCTTCCGCACCCGTGAATTTGAACAAATGGAGCTGGAATTTTTCTGTAAGCCCGGAACAGATCTGGAATGGTTTGAGTACTGGCGCTCTTTCTGCAAAAAATGGCTGCTGGATTTAGGCATTAAAGAAGAATTCCTCCGCTTGCGTGACCATAGTCCTGAAGAGCTCTCGTTCTACTCAAAGGCCACAACGGACTTCGAATTTCTGTTCCCCTTTGGCTGGGGCGAGCTTTGGGGCATCGCCGACCGAACTGATTATGACTTAAAGAGCCATGCACAGCACAGCGGCGAAAATATGGAATATCTGGACCCGACGACAAACGAAAAATATGTGCCCTATTGTGTAGAGCCTTCCCTCGGCGCCGACCGCGTAACGCTGGCCTTTTTGTGCAATGCCTTTGAAGAGGAAACACTGGAAAACGGTGACGTCCGCAACGTGCTGCACCTTCATCCCGCTTTGGCTCCGTTTAAATGCGCCGTGCTGCCGCTGCAGAAAAAGCTCTCGGAAAAAGCTCTCGAAATACACGCAATGCTCGCTAAGCATTTTCCCGTTGATTATGATGATGCCGGCTCAATTGGCAAACGGTACCGCCGTCAGGACGAAAACGGCACTCCCTATTGCATTACGGTAGATTTTGACACCATGGAAAACGGCACCGTTACCGTACGTGATCGCGATACCATGCAGCAGGTGACCATTCCCGCTGAGAACACCATAGATTTTATAAAGGAAAAACTGCTTTTTTAAAACTAAAACGGCCCCAACGGCCGTTTTAGTTTTTAATGACCGATACAACAACTCATTTTCCCCCAGTAAAAGCATAATTGACTTCTAAAATCTGCGGCGTATAATAGTTATCTCCAGTAGCCATAGCCGTATAACCGGGACCGCTGTTTTTCAGTACCAGTCCCTCCGTTCTTTTTATGCCTCCGCTAAGAGTAGTCATCAGAGCAGTCAAATCAAAGCTCTGATACCCATTCAAAAAACTTCCCTCTATTTTTTTCAGCCCAGGCTGGATTTTATTGTTCCAGGTCGAACCAAAGCTACAGAAGCGCTGCGTCAACGGATATGCTGCAATTCGTTCCGCAGCTTGCCCATAAACCGGAATATGCAGGCGAATACGATGAATGGTTTCATTCTCTAAACCAGATAATCGGGATAAATCAATCCGGCTGTAGAACCATTGCTGTCCGAATCCTTCCGTATTTCCTAAAAACATTATCGGTCCAAACGCATTATTTTCATAATCTTTATAGCTTTCCACCGTTGTATCCTGAAAAAGTTTTCCCTCATATAAATTCAGCTCGAAAAATACTTCCTGGGCCGCAGCACTGAAAATAGAAATCTGATAATTCCGGTCATCTATCTTTTGGATGCCCATCTGTGCCGGTACAAATGATCTGCCCGCAATTCCCGGCAGCACTCCAAAAGTAGCGAACGGAATGAATTTTTCCTGCATAAACGCAGCATATTTTGTATTGCTTCTTATTTCATATGCATTTTCTGTCTGAATTCTCACACAAAACGTTCCCCGCGTTTCTGCCCTTACCGCAATACCGTTTAGCGTAGGCAAGATCTGCATATCCGACGAACACAAGCCGTGCTCCGTCAGAGAAAACGTTTGTTTTTCAAATAAAAGACGGATTTTTCCCAATTCATTGAATACTACCGCTCCGTTTGATGTAACTTTAACATCTGCATGACTTCCCCGATGCAAAAAAATATCTTTCCCCGCTGCAAAAAACATCAATTGTACTAAGCTTCTGTCCGCACTGCTATAAATCGGCGTACTGAAATAATAGGCTGTTAAAGAGTGGTTTTCCAAAAGAATAATCGCATGTTTATTCTTATTCCTTTGAAAGATTTTTAAATCTTTTTCTCCCCTGAGCTTTTCTATTTCTTTTAATGGTGATATCTCCATACTTTCTCCTCTGTATTTCACACGCTTTTTTTAAAAAAATCCTGCAGAATTTTTTCTCGCAACATCTCATTGATACTGGATTTTTTCTGTTTCCGAGCAAAACAGCTAATATAACGCTGTTTGTCAATGGAAGCATCTACTCCGTCAAAAAAAGTCTTCTTCTTTTTCATCTTTTCTCCTCCCTTCTTTCCCTTTTGCCGGCGAATTCATTATAGCTGTTAATGCGGACAAAACGTGTCCGCATTAAAAAAAAGACTGTGCAAAGCACAGTCTTTTCCTTGTTTCAATATTCAAAAAACATAGTGGAATACAAGAACTCAATAAACCTTGATCCCCTTAGGCGCAGAAACCTGCGTAATAATTTTTCCGTCCTCTGCTTTTGTATGTACAATCTCTACCCGCCCCTTTGGGGTAGCGATACTGCCGCGCGCATACTGCAGATTTCCCAAATGCGGCTTTAACGCAATAACCCGACAGCCCTTTTGCAGGATATTTACCCCCAGCACGTATTCCGTCAAAAAAGGCACCGGTCCCGAAGACCAGCCATGGCAAAGACTATGACGAAATCCCTGATAGCAATATTTTCCGTTATCACCGTGAACGTCCGTCTTCGTCCCATCACAGATCCGGTCAATCCCACAGGCGTTCTCCGCCCAGGCAATATCAAAATCTTCCCAGAAAGTAGTTGCACCCAATTTTAACATAGTTCCGTAATATTTTTTCAAGGCGCCAAGGACTTCCTTCTCACTGCAGCAGCGTGCCATTGCAGTAAGAATATAATAACTCATAAAAGTAGAAAATCCTTTAGCCCCTCCCTGCTTCAGAACTTTTGCACAGCCGTGGTCATCAATACCCGCAAGCATTAAAAGAGAAGCGATTTGTTTCATTCCGCCTCAATCCTCCCGGCAGACGGATAATCGTTTCAGAGCAAACCGGCACTGCTGCGCCAACTGCGTTTCTTTAAAATACCGGCAAAGACGCACACATGCCTGTAAACATAAAACAGTAAGCCCCTTTGTTCCAGCAATGGCCGCCAAAGAGTCGTTAGAAGGCCAATCGATAAAGCTGCCTGCCGTAAAGACGCCGTTTATATCAAGATGTGCTAAAATCTGGCGAATAAGGCCGCAAATATACTCCCGCTGCCGGTCCACTGTCGTATAATTTCCGGTATAAAAACACCATTCCTCCAAAATAATCAGCCACCAAAGCGAATAAGTAGCCATGGTATCGATCCATTCCGGCAGCGGCGCGTGCTGAGCGGAAACTTCCAATCCGCTGCTCATTTGGGGAATCTCTCCGAAGACATATTTGATGGTTTTCATCTCCGGTGCCATATCTCCCACCCATACCAAGCGATCGCGCTTAATGCCGTCCCAATTCTCAATATGAATAC
>URTC01000158.1 GCA_900550765.1 uncultured Clostridia bacterium
GTTGCTTATGCTATCCACCCTTGCTCCTCCTGCACATTTCTGCTGTCGCAAAGTTAGTTTTGTATTGATATTCTCAGATCATTATAACATAGAAAATCGGATACGGGCCCTATTTTTTCATACAATCGTGCATAAACCGAGCATCATCGCGGTGCAGCGCAACGAAACTATAGCATCCCAATGTTCTAATCAAACGTTGAACGGTTTCCCCAAAAAGCTTTTTTGCTTTGTCAGCAAATTTTTGTTATAATAATAAGAGTAAAAAGGAACTCTGCGGTTTAAAAAGTCAGGCTTGAAAGCGAAGCGCAGATGCAAAGAAAGGAGCATGATGATGAATCTATATCCGTCTATTTTTCAACGAAGATCCTGCCGCAAATATACTCTGCAGCCGCTGGAGGAAAAATTTCTGAAAGAAATCGAACGTGCAATTGCAGGCTTTGAGCCTCTATTTCCTGAATGTCCGCTTCAGTGGCGGTTCACCAATAAAGTAAAGGGGCGGTTTTATGTAGAAGCGCCCCACTATATAATCATAAGCGGACAGGGATCCCCAAACGAAAGAGAAAATGCCGGATTCTTGTTTGAACAGCTCGTCCTATGGTTTGATGCTATGGAAATCGGCTGCGTGTGGCTTGGTGAGTCAAAAGACGCTGAAACGCCCCCTTTGAAAGATGACATGATTGCCATCGGATTCGGGCTTACAGCAGAACCAGTCCACAGAACAGGCGAACAGTTCAAGCGCAAACCAATCGAACAGATCACCAACGCCCCAGAAGACCCTTGTATGCAGGCCGTTCACCTGGCTCCTTCCGGACTGAATTTGCAGCCCTGGTATTTAGAAAAGCAAGGAGATAAGGTTTTAATATATAAGCAGAAATTAAAGCCGCCCCTTTCCCTTTTTTATAAGCATTCGGATCTTGATATGGGCATTGCGCTGTGCCACTACGCTTTAGCCTGTAAGGAAACCGGAAAGCCGTTTCGTTTTTCGCGTTCCGCGGCCTTAAAAGAAAAAGCCGGATTTCTGCCTTTTGGCGTAATTGAATAATGGCATTCCCAAAACCGCCCCTTCATGAGGCCAGGGATCTGCAGCATAAAAATTTCTGCGGCAGCGTTCAATTGTTTTTTTAATCTACCCTTTTATGCCGCCTCTTTACAGACACAAAGCTCCCCCTTGCACGGGGAGCTTTTTTATATCGCAGCCTTCAAGCAGCGCGGACGCGTTTGCTGCTTCTCTTCTGGTTGCGCTCTTATGAAGGAAATTCAACGGCCTTCGTTTTTACAACAATTAAAATGATTTTTAACATCTTTGTTTTTATCCTGTGCTATAATACCCCGGAAATAAAGCGTACGGGCACAGTACGCAAAAATCAGGAGGATGCATGAATATTTCTACCAATGTATTCAAGCGCTGCGAAATTGTTCTTCACAGCACTAAGGAATACGAAAATCCCTTTATGGATGTTGACATTGACGCCGTTTTTACGCATGAAAGCGGCAGAAAGATCACTCTGCCCGGATTTTGGAATGGTAAAAACGAGTGGAAGGTCCGCTTCAGTGCAGACAGACCCGGAACATGGAGCTACACCGTAACCTGTACAGATCAAGAAAATCCGTCTCTCTGTGACAACGGCATTATCGAAGCTCTTCCGTGCCATCCGCAGACCAAGCTGGAAAAGCACGGTTATGTGCGGCTTGATCCTCAAAAGCGCTATATGGTTTATGAGGACGGGACTCCTTTCTTTTATCTAGGCGATACCCATTGGATGATGCCGGATTATGAGCGCCTGCATGAATGCAATTATCCCGGCTGCACCTGCGGAAATCAGTTTAAGCATACGGCAGACGACAGGATCCGAAAAGGATTTAATGTATATCAAACATACTTCAGTGCCGCCCGCACCGCTACTACCCGCGGCGGTACACCTAGCTGGTGGAAAAAAGCGTATACACTGATCGACCCGGAGGCCTTTAACCAGACCATGGATATTATGATAGAATATCTGGCGCAAAACGGTATTACAACAGCACTGGGCTTCGGCACCCATTATGCAACCATTCACTCCTTTCATCAAGACCCCAAGCCGCTGCTTGCTTTTGCCCGATACTGCGTAGCCCGCTATGCTTGCTATCCGCTGATATGGATCACTGCCCAGGAGATCACCAATTTAAAGGAAAACGCCTTTACCCTGTGGAAGCAGGTAGGGCAGTTGGTAGGCGAGCTTGACGGATATCACCGGCCCAACGGCGCGCATATGCATGTTCATCCTATAACCGATCCCCGATCCGCTGAGCTGAACCGACAGCCCTGGCATCAGTGGTGGACGGTACAGGGCGGCCACGGCGGCTATGATCAGCTGCGCCCGCGCAGCTTTTACCAGGGCTATTATGAAAACACAGAAAACAAGCCCTTTATTGAAACCGAATGCCAGTATGAGGATATTCACTGCAGCGGCTTCTGCGGACATGACGCTCCCAGAATGGGCGCCTGGCAGGCCGTACAGTGCGGTTCCGCGGGCTTTACCTACGGTGTTACCGGGCTTTGGGCCATGGGCTGGAATCAAAAAGATGATCAGAACTTGATCGACTATTCTCCGGAACCTTGGTTCGTAGGTCTGGATAAACCGGGGTCCGAACAAGTCTGCTATATGAAAAAATTCTATGAATATGTGGGCTGGAGCCAGCTTACGCCTAGTTTTGGTCATGAGCTGGGCATATTTGAAATGCGCAAATATGTCTCCATTTCCCACAAAGAACAGGATATTTTTATTTATTACTTCTTTTCCAAAGATCCCGAAACCGGAACTTTGCGCGGATTAAAGAAAAATACGCGCTATCAGGCACGCTGGTTTGATCCGATAAATGGAAAATTTATCGATCTTCCCGCCATTACCACCGAAACCGGAGAAACCGATATTCCGCCCCGCCCGTCCTTGCGTGACTGGGTATTGCTGTTAAATACCGCGGACTTAGGCGATTATGAAACGGAAATCTATCCGGAATATATCCAGCCGATTCCCGCTGCAGACGCCATTTTAGGCGAAGAAATTAAAATCGCAGCGTTAAAAGCAAGCTCAGAAGAGGAGGCCCATCCCGCTGAAAATTTGACCGACGGCAATCCCCAAACGTATTGGCGCGGGTTCGCCCCCCTGACCTCGCAGACTATCACCGCGGATTTAGGCTCTGTACAAGAGGTGGGGTATCTGCATATCGAGTGCAATATGCCTGCAATGCGTTTTATCGAATTTCGTATTTACGGCTCCGTTGACGGCGAGCACTATGAAATGCTGGCCGAACGGCTCGGCCGCTGCGTTGCCGTAGGGGGAAAATTCCCCCGGTTCTTTGATCCGATTAAAGGAAATTACCGCTATATCCGGTTATTTATCAATTCTACAAATGAAGCGCCGCAGCTGGAACTGAGCAAATTTGCAGTTTACAAAAAGGGTGAATAAAAAAAGGCTGGTGCATAAGCATCAGCCTTAATTTTATCAAAGCTCTCGTATTCAAACTCCGTTCTTTCAAACATAGCTTTTCATATCAAAATCTGCCCCGCTTTCTCTTCTCTCCCTCTAACGATAGAGAGCAAGCATCAGCGAGCCTGTGGGAGCAAAAGCTTACCGCATAAACAGAACTCCTGCTTTTTCTCTCCCTCGTCAAAGCCTGCGTTTTGACACCTTTCTCGGCAGAGGGAGGCTTTTGCGGCAGGCTTTAATTTTTGCAATAGATAAAAAAGCAAATTTTCTTGGCTTAAAATAGGGTTCATATTTCCATTTATTCGGAAATATACATCTATTTTCCATACCATATTAATAACATAAAAGCCCTTTTGTTCTTTCTGCTCTTTCTTTCGCAGCAGAATGCCATAGTTTAGTTTTCCTTTTCCGGCCAATCCCGAAAACGCCGCCAAAGCCCCGCCCCGCAAAGGCACAAAACACCTCCGAAAAGCGCCGCAGCGAGCCAAGCTCCGGCCACAGCCGACCAGCCGCCGTTTTGAGAGATTGCCGCCGTTGCCCAAGCAGAGACGGCACTGCCAATATAAGTACAGCAATTCAGTCCCCCCGAAACCAATGCCGTACAGCGATATCTTGAAAAATGCGCCGGAACCAAACAGATCAGGAAATAATTTACACCATGCATCATTCCCTGCGCCACCGCAGCTGCCAATACCGAAACAGCGGCACTGCCGGAAAGCACCAATACTGCCAATGCCGCGCTTCCGATGCCAAAAAAGGCTGCCGTACCAAGCATTTCATTTTTTATAACCTTTTTGCTGCTATAAGCGGCCACCTGCAGACAAAGCATCGTAAAAACCGGCAATACCACACCGCTTAAAATCGAAACGGCACTGCTGAGCGAAAAGCTCTCCGCCACCAAAGTGGGAAGCCAGGAGGAGATACCGTCCCTCAGAATTCCCTGCAGAATGACCGCCGGCATTACGATGGCCAAAACCGCAGCAATCTGCCGCATATTCGCGCCCTCCCACCGGGGCTTTATTTTCTGCACCGTGCTTTGTCCATTAGAGATGTTCCGGCTTAAAACCGCCCACAGCACACACACGCAGCTGCCCAGCAAAGCGGCAGAAAAAAAGACCCAATGCCAACCGGCAATCCGCAGAATCAGCGGAACAGTCAAATATACGCAGATCGTAGCGATTGCACTTCCCCAAGAAACATGAACACAGGCTTTGCGATAGGTATCTTCATCAAATAAATCGATCATAAGCTTTACCATCGGCGGCCATATCATAGCCTGTGCAAATCCATTCACGCCCCATAGTACTGCCATTTGCCCCGCACTTTGACAAAACGGCAAAAAAAAGTTGACTGCCGACGCACAACCAAGTCCGCCAAGAATCAAATACGCAGGCTTTATTTTATCGCCTAAATATCCGCTGACCAGCTGCCCTGCGGCATAGGCGGCGGCATTTACCGTAAGCACTGCGGCAGCCTGTGTCTTGGCAAAGCCCTCCTGCTGTACGATTTCAAGAAAAACGGCCGAATAATTAATGCGCGTAATATAGCTGGTAAAATAAAGTGCCGCAAAAAGAAAGATCATTCTTTTC
>URTC01000159.1 GCA_900550765.1 uncultured Clostridia bacterium
TACGATGACCGAAGACCCCAGACCGGCTTCGTTGGAGTAAACGCCGCGCTTAAAGCCCCAGGATATTACCTCCTTTGCAGCAATGCCGGCAAAGCCTCCGGCTACAGCCTTTGTGCCGAAAGCTGTGCGGAAGATTGCACCAAAAGCGCTGGGAATGACCGAAATGTTATCCCATAACACGATTAATGCACCCAGAAGATAGGCCAGAACCATAAACGGAACGATTTTTTCCGTGACTCCGGCAATGCGCTTGATGCCGCCAAGAATGACCAAAGCAGCAATTACCATTAAAATTAAACCGATAAGGAGCATATATAAGTTGCTGCTGCCGACGGGAATCGATTCTAAAGCCGGCAGATGAAAGGCTTCGGAAATATTTACGGCGATCGTGTTGATCTGTGAGGCGTTTCCAATACCGAAGGAGGCCAAAACCGTAAAACAGGCAAAAGCACAGGCCAGGAACCGACCAACCCGTTTTACATGAAAGAGGCATGCGGCAAAGACGAGCGCCGCCGCACCGCCGAGAATAAGAAAGAGAATGGAAATTGTCTGGTCCCGCAGAATCGCCGCGTCAAAAAAACACATTCCTGCCGCAGTCAGAGATACAAAAAGCCATGTCCGCCGATGCCGGGGCATTTTTAAACCGCCGAGACCGTCCTGCAGATAATACATAGCGCCGCCGGTCCATTCTCCGGCCTTGTTTTTGCGGCGGTAATAGATTCCCAATACACTTTCGGAATAGCTGGTCATCATACCAAAGAGGGCGGCGATCCACATCCAGAATACTGCGCCGGGTCCGCCGGTAGCAATTGCTGCGGCTACACCGGCAATATTGCCGACGCCTACCGTTGCCGCAAGCGCGGTGCAGAGTGCCTGGAACTGTGAAATGGAGGCCTTTTCATGGGAATGCGCGGATACTTTTTTATTAAAAAGACTGCCCACGGTATTTTTTAGCCAGTGACTGATATAGCGGAATTGAAAGCCGCCGGTACGCAGTGTCATCAGCATACCTGTACCATGCAGCAGAATTAACCCTAATTTAACCCAAATAAAATCATTTACTTTTGTATTGAAATCTATCAGCCGTTCAAGAAAAGACATGGGGTCCCTCCCTTTTTATAAAAAGACGGACCGCGTTTGGCGCGGTCCGCAAATGAAAGAAAGTTTTTTGCTTTTATAGAAAGCGCTCTTTTAAAGATATTCCTTTTAAGGGAATAAAATACCTGTTTTATGTGCCCTTGGTTGGTGTTGGATCTGGTTTGGCAGAAGACGTCGGCGATGGTGTGGGCGTTGGTTTTTGTGTGGGCGTCGGTGTGGGTGTCGGTGTTGGCTTATGGGTGGGTGTGGGCGTCGGCGTTACCGTTATGGTCGGTGTAGGGGTAGGCGTTGGCGTCGGCAGGATCTCAACTGCCGTCTCGGAAGGCGTCGGTTTTACGGTGCCGATGATTTCAGGATTTTTTACCGGATCCGTTACCACTAAGCCCTCTCCCGTATCGGGATTAAAGCTGCTGGTCATATCATATCCTAAAGGCGGAATCTTTTTCAGCGCCGCCTGCAGCGTTTTATCTTTTGCACGCTGTTTGTTTACTACTACATATGTGCCGGGATCTACGTTATCATAGATCCACTTGGCATGATTCATCAGCATTCTTAAGCAGCCGGCTGACCCGGGATTTCCCATATTATAATAGGCGCTTTTGGGTTTTAAATAACCGTTGGATTCCGCAAAGGTATAGGAGTGGAACATATATTCATTGCTGTAGCGTGTTACATAATAGGCATAGGACTGATACTTTTTAAAGTAATAGCGCCTGTATTTCACATCCTGCCCAGTCGCGGCTCTTTGCTCGGCATTGCTTTTTATGTAAAAATTACCCAGCTTGGTGGGCTGCGTGGAGGTTCCGCCGGAGCATACAAAGCGGTTGAGCAAAACGTCATATTTTCCGGTGGAGTTATTTTTGATAAATACGTTTACACATTGGTTGGTAACGTCTACCTCAATGTAATAGGCCATTTTATATCCTTTGGGAACATCCCCTAAAGGAGTAGTGAATCCTACTGAAAGCAGATAATCCGGTACAATGCTCTCTGTTTGCGCCGGCCGGGGAGAGGGGGTGGGCGTCGGCACGGGAGAGGGAGACGCAGTAGGCTCTTGTGTAGGCTCTTCGGAAGGAGACGCAGAAGGCTGCTCGGTAACGACTGGAATTTGTGTTGTAAGGTCCGGATCATCTGAATTTTGAGGTGTGGCAGGGTCGTCTTTACAGCCGGCAAAAAGCACGGAAAGACTTACAAAACATAAAATTACAGCAATCCATTTTTTCATTTACAGTCACCCTACAATAAAGATTTAAGGTATGATACAGTATGATTCGGCAACTGTGATTGTTACCGAAACAATATCTGACAAAATATGTAAGAAAACTTTATTTTTAACAAAAATCAATATAGTACCTTATTATATTTATACCACTATCAGCACCCTGTGTCAATAAGAATAGCGTCAAATCAGTTGTAAACAAACGGTAAATTCTTAAGCAATAAATAGTGGAGGTTTGGAGTAAACCTTGCTGGGTTGAAGTGGAAAGCAAAACGCACAGTGCTTTATTCTATTGCTTTTTCCATTGCATTATGCGTTTTGCAGGTATGATAAATAAATTTTTTGCAGCAGCTAATGCACGATATTATGTTGCCCCAATTTAAAAAAATAAAATTGTTTTTTATCGGAAGATCTGAAAAAAATAGAAAACAGAACAATCTTCTTTATTTCTTTTTCAGTGCTTCTCCTAATTCTTTTAAGGAGGGAAATATATAGGAGGGCTTTACCGGAGCGTTTGGAATATCAGCTGCACAGGCTTCGCCGCTTAAAACCAGCGCTGTTTTTACGCCCCAGGCACCCAGGGCAATGTCAGTGGTCAGCCGGTCACCTACCATCAGAAGATTTTTGCGTGAAACTCCCGTTTTATGTTCGGCGGCGATCAGGATCTGCTCGTTGGGCTTTCCGCAGATGATTTCAGGTCTGCGCCCGGTACAGGCAAAAATCAGTTCTGTTACGCTTCCCAGATCCGGCAGAAACCCGTGTTCGGCTGGGCATACTTTATCCGGATGCGTGGCAATATAGGGCAGGCCGGCCGCAACAAAATTGGTGAAACGAGTCAGGTTCTCATAGGAGAGCGCAGTATCGAATCCGGCAAGCAGAACTTCGGGGGCGGAATCACATACGTTGATGCCTAGCTGCCGCATCTCCTGTTTCATGCTTTCGGTACCTAAGATCAACGTGCGCAGACCTTTGTAGTTTTCGTCGATATAATCTGCAGCGGCATGTGAGCTGATTAAAATCGTATCTTTTGTGGCGGGCAGCCCCATTTGAGAAAATTTTTTAAGGTAAGCATCGGTGCTTTTGGAAGAATTGTTAGTCAGGAATAAATAACGGATGCTAAGGCTATTCAAAGTTTCAAGGAATCCGGCGGTATAGTCAAAAACACGGTTGCCTAAGTATACGGTACCGTCAAGATCCAGCATTATGCAGCGGATGTCAAAATCCTTCATAGAAAGTGCCTTTCTGTTTTTTTGCCGCAAAAAAGCGGAGGTTAAGAAAAAATCCCGCTGAAACAGGATTTTTGCTTTTTATAATATGCTTTGTAAAAACTGTTTGGTACGCTCGTTTTTGGGGTGATTGAAGATCTCCTCAGGCGGTCCGTCTTCGGCAAGAATCCCGTCGCACATAAATACCACCCGGTCTGCAACCTCGCGTGCAAAGCCCATTTCATGGGTGACTACCAGCATCGTCATACCTTCCTCAGCCAGCTTTTTCATAACAGCCAGAACCTCGCCTACCAGTTCCGGATCCAGCGCACTGGTGGGCTCGTCAAACAGCATAATTTTCGGCTGCATGGCCAGCGCCCTTGCAATTGCCACACGCTGCTGCTGTCCGCCGGAAAGGCGGCTGGGATATTCGTACGCTTTATCCTTCAGGCCCACTCTGTTGAGCAGCTCCAGCGCCAGCGCTTCAGCGGCTTCGGGTTTTTGCTTTTTTACTTTTACCGGTGCCAGCATCACATTCTGCAGTACAGTTTTATGGGGAAACAGATTGAACCGCTGAAATACCATTCCCATCTCCAACAGCATTTCCTTTTGTTTGGCAGAGGCGATTTTTTCTACTGTTTTATCATTTTCGCGGTGCAGGAACAGGTGTTCTTCAATAAAAATTTTTCCGCTCGTAATTTTTTCAAGCTGGTTCAGGGAACGCAGATAGGTGGATTTTCCTGCGCCGGAGGGACCGATAATGCAGATCACCTCGCCGGCTTCCACACTGAGGTTGATATCCTTGAGTACCTCAAGCGAGCCGAATTTTTTGCTGACATGCTCTGTTCTTAGAATAGCCATACCTCAAAGTCCTTCCTTACTCATAAACTGAAAATTTATTTTCCAGCTTTTTAAACACAAAACTGAAAAACGCCGTAATGATCAAATAGATAATAAGCGCAGGCAAAAATACCAGGAAATCACCTTTGGAAGAGATCGTTTTTGAAATGGTGGTGATATCCATCAGGCTGATAACGAATACCAAGGAGGCGTCTTTTAAAATCATGATGAATTCATTGGCCATTGGTGGGATCAGGCGGCGGATGGACTGAGGAATGATGATGTCGCGCATAGTCTGCCCGTAAGTCATGCCCAGTGCTTTGGCGGCTTCGTGCTGCCCCTTATCGATAGACTGTATCGCAGCGCGTACGATTTCGGCACAGTAGGCCGCACTGTTTAAGGTAAAGCCGATAAAAGCGGCTAAGAACGCTCCTTTGCTGGTAGCGTCTACTCCGCTGAACAGACCCGACCAGGTAAAGCCCGGAAAAATGCCCGGAACGGCAAAGTAAATAACGAACAGCTGGATCATCAGCGGCGTGCCGCGGAAAAAGAAAATATACGCGCTGCAGGGGGCGCTGAAGATCTTATATTTTGATAATTTGCCAAAGGCCAGAAAAATGCTTAACAAAAAGAAAGTGGATTACAATGAAATTGTTTTTTAAGTCTGTAAAATACTCGATATC
>URTC01000160.1 GCA_900550765.1 uncultured Clostridia bacterium
TGGGCATCAATCCCAATATTATCGTACTGCGCTGAGACGAACCGATCGAAGAATCCAATTTTACTAAAAATTCTCTCTTCTGCAATGTAAAGCCGGACTGCGTTATTGAGAACATGACGATTCCCGTCTTGTACGAGGCCCCCATCATGCTGGAAAAAAGCGGATTTTCCGATATTGTTTGCCGCGAGCTGAATATCAACGCCCCTCAGCCCAACCTTACCAGCTGGAACAATATGCTTCAGCGCATCAAAAACAGAACAAAAAACGTAAAGATTGCCATCGTGGGCAAATATGTGCAGCTGCATGACGCCTATCTTTCTGTAGCCGAAGCGCTGCGCCACGCCGGCTATGAACACGAGGCCTTTGTGGAAATCGAATGGATCGACAGCGAAACCATTACCGACGGCAACGCGGCCCAAACGCTTGCCGGCATTGACGGCATCGTAATTCCCGGCGGTTTTGGCAACCGCGGTATTGAAGGGAAAATTTCTACGGCCAAATATGCCCGGAAAAACAACATTCCGCTTTTAGGCATTTGTTTGGGAATGCAGATCATGGTCATTGAATACGCTCGTCACGTAGCGAAGATCGACGACGCCAACAGCGGTGAATTCGATGAAAACACCAAAAATAAAGTGATTGATTTTATGCCTGACCAATACGCGGATATCGCCAAGGGTGGTACGCTGCGCTTAGGAGCATATCCGTGCAAAGTGGTGCCGGGCACAAAAATGGCAGAATGCTATCAAAGCAATCTGATTTCCGAACGCCACCGCCACCGCTATGAATTCAATAATGAATACCGTGACGTACTGACGCAAAAGGGCCTGGTCATCAGCGGTACTTCGCCCGACGGCAGAATTGTGGAGACCGTGGAATTAAAAGAAAATGATTTTTATGTGGGCGTGCAATATCACCCTGAATTCAAAAGCCGTCCCACCAAAGCGCACCCGCTGTTTTTAGGGTTAGTCGGTGCGGCGCTGAAGAAGCAGGAAAATAAGGGCTTGGCAAAACAGCCGTAAGACAGCAGAGAAAATACCTCTGGATAGGCAGGTATATTTTTGGCTCCCCGTATAAGGGGAGCCTTTTTTGTGTGCTGAACAATGGATTTACCGTATGATTTTTGCAAAAACGAAAAAAAAGCGGATTACTCTTTGTTCTTTTTACATGCGTTTAATAGAATATAGATTCCTATCAGTGCCGCAACCGTAATGCCAAGAATACTATACATCGTTGCCATATCTACCGGATTTCCAAAAAAATAAAGGCTGCAGTCAAGAGAATTCTTGATTTCTTCAATGACTTCTGCCGAAATCCCCTGTTTCTGCAGTTGAGCAAAAACGCCCTGCATGGAATGATTGCGAATCAACGCAGTGCCATATGTGCTGGGCAAAAAGGCAAGGATTTTTTGCAGCCCGTCGCCAAAGGATGAAATCGGCATATACGCGCCGCAAATAAAACCGTATCCTGCGCTGATAATTGTGCCTACTGCGGAAATCTGGCCTTGTGTCGATAAGAAAAAGTTAATAATGGAGGATAGCGCTGTTCCAAACAGAACCAAAAGAAAAATATCCAGAAATAGAAAAAATAGATCGGCAAGCGGCATATACCACCCCACAATAGCTACATAAGCAAGGCAAATTCCCGCTGCAGCAAAGCAAATAATAAGGGTAGAAATCAAAGTTGCTATATAATAGCTCAGCGAAAGCGTCGTTGATTTTATAGGGGATATTTTTAAATCCTTTATCGTGTTGTTTGCTTTATCCTGCACCATTAAAAAATTTGAACAAAACGCAACGGTTACACAGGAAACGGCAAGAATGGACGATATAAGCTGTCCGCCCACAAGCCCTTCTATAATGCTTTCCGAAAGATTCAGCGTATCCGGCAAACTGGATATAAAGCTATCCCGGTACACATTCCCAAGAAAGGTGGCATAAAGGACAAGCAAAATGACGGGCGTTATTAAAGAGGTAAAGAACATGCCCTTATCCTTAAAAAACAGTTTAATATTTCTTTTTATAACAGCAAGCAATGGGGTCATTTTTCGGTACCTCCCGTAAGTGTTTTGCCTGTAACCGCAAGAAAAACATCATCCATCTTCCCTTTTGTGATTTCATAATCATTAAAAATATCGGGATATTGAATAATAAGTTCAGTAGCTGCCTTTGTGTTTGGAACAGACAGGCGATAGGCATCCCGTATCTGCTCGTATTCCATCCCAAGCTGCTTAACGGCATCCTCATTTGTGCCGTAAAGAGTAATATAATCTCCGGTATACGTGTTTTTAAGCGCCAGCGGTGTTCCCTCTGCGGATATTTTGCCGCTGTCAAGAATCACAACATAGTCAGCTTCCGCCGCTTCTTCCATATAATGCGTAGTCAAAAACACCGTCATATTTTCATTTTTACGCAGATTAGATACAACATTCCAAAGTGTTTTTCGGGTTTGCGGGTCAAGCCCTGTGGTGGGCTCGTCAAGTATGAGAATCTTCGGCTTGTGAAACAGCGCACGGGCAATATCAATTCTTCTGCGCTGCCCTCCTGATAATTTGCCGAGCGCACGCTTTAATAAATCTTTAAATTCAAGCAATTCCGCAAGTTCCGCAAGCCTCTTTCGAAATGCCGCACCGGTAATGCCGTACAAGGCAGCGCGGCTTTCTAAATTATCGTAAACAGAAAGGGAAGCATCCAGAACGGAGGACTGAAAAACGACGCCAAGTTCACGCTTGATTAAATTGATATTTTTGTCAAGGTCATGTTCATCAATGACAATACTGCCGCTGTCTTTTGATAATTGACCGCACATAATATTGATTGTGGTGGATTTTCCCGCACCGTTAATGCCGAGAAAAGCAAACAACTCACCTTTTTTAACACAAAAACTTAAATCTTGAACGGCTTTTACTTCTCCAAAGCTTTTACTGAGATGACTGATTTCAATAATATTTTTCATTTTTCCCCCGTACGGTTAAGAGTGTTCCTCTATAAACTCTATCCCATTAAATTTTTATGTGTTCCTTATGCTTCAATCAATGATCAGCTATAAAGTGCCCGTATGGAAACAAAAAATGTTCCTTCTATACCATTTTTCATCCGAAGCATAGGGTCTTTGACGCTTTGCCTACTCCTGCTCCCGGTGCTCTTTTAGCGCTTTGGCCAATGCGTCCAAATGGGCTGTGTTCATTCTATTTTTTCCGTTTGCATCCTTAAGCGGCCTTCCCTGCTGATCCACCTTCAGTGTCGGACAGCACCAGCCGCCTTCATCGTGCTCATTCCAGGCATATACCAAAACGCTGTTGGGCATATTTTTTTCAGGATGTTTTCTGATTTCCCCCAAAACTTCGGCGGCATGGGCATAGATCTCCTCCGGTGTTCCCGTAACGGTGTAATGTCCCCCATAATTTCCGGCCCAGGAAACCGGATTTTCAAGCCTTGGCCGTGTATCCCTTCCGCAGGTAATATGCGGGATCACTCCGATGCGGTCGCTGTATTGATATTTCATCGCATCAACAGACCGGTCCCACGCACACAGTGCCCGATATGGCTCGCCGGTACTCTGCGAGCCGCAGCTATACGCACTGACAGCCTCAAAGCCATTATCAAGCAGCGAAGAAAGAATCGCAGGATTTCCCGTTCCTGCCAGGGCAACAAAATAAATGGGCTGCTTTACTCCAGCAACCGCGGCTTCCTTTTTAATCTCTTTTATTTTTTCTGCTGAAAAACGGAAGCCGTCATAAATAAACAGAACCGGCCGACCGCTGATCGTAAAATAATAGGATTGCTGCATACAATCATATAGTTCCGCCATTGTATTGGCATCCAAACGGTACACATTGATAATTGCACACATTTTAATTTTATCTCTGTATTGCGAAACCCGGTGCTGATGCCGCGCATAGCTCATTGCGTCGGTTTCCCCATACCAGCAATAAGCAAAATAATCGATTCCTGCTTCTATCGCCAAAAGTGCTTCCTGATCAAACTGTTCCTGGTCTGCGTCGCCAAAAATGAGCGTATCCTTTCCTTTTACCTGGCTAAAATACGGCGCCATAAAGTGATAATGCGCCGGAGAAAGCGCCCGAGCCACCTGACGCGAAACATCGCTTCCTGAAAAATCACTGTTAAAATACGCATCCCAGCGGATCACACCAAAGGTCGTTTTTTCGCTGCGCTCAATCGCAGGAAGCTTTACTTTTGAGGTGATCTGCTGCAAAAACGCACCGCCTTCAACAGAAAGCTCCCGGATTTCAATTTCAGGAAACGTTTCTTCCTGTTCCTGAATAAAATATAAAATTACCTTGGAAAGAACCGCCCCTTCAACCGTTGACCAGCAGCCTTCCAGCACGCTCCATTCTCCCGGACCGACACAAACGCTTTCTGCGGGGGAATACGTTGTAAACTCCATTCCCAAATATTCCATCGTTACCTTAAAATAAAGCTGCAGAGCGACCGGTGCAGCCTCATTATCCTTAAGCCGGAGAACATATCTGCCTTTATAACCGCTGTGATTCCCCAGCAGCTTCAGTATATCCACTGCCAAAGACGAATATTTGAACTTTCTATCTGCAACCAATACGCCCGCATCGCTTGGTTTCAGTTCGGCTTCTCCCTCGCCGAACAAGAATTTCTGCATACCGGGAACGATTGTATTTTTAACCAGCTCCATATGTTCTCTTCCCCCTTTAAACAAAATCGCACTCATTATAACAGACTGCAAACAGAATTGCAATACTTTATACAGAAAAGTTTTTATCGCATCCCTATAAAAAAGTCTCTTCTTCAAAGCTTTTTTCCATACAACTTCTTCCTCTTAAAAAGAAAATCCCCGTTCCTTTTCCATAGGAACGGGGGCTTTTAGTTGGCCGGCATAAAGGGGTAAGGAGTCTCCTCCCCTATGGGCAGAATTTATTCCGCAAGCGTTTTTTTGCTTCCTCGTCTCTTTCTTCCCGGGCACAGAAGCTCCTCAATTGTTTCCGGCTCCAGCGTGATCAGCAGCTCCAGCTGCTGCACAAAATAGTCAAACTCCAGGTTTTCTATC